>CAZMLP010000297.1:0-8538 GCA_964566745.1 uncultured Verrucomicrobiota bacterium
CGCGGGCCTCATCGCCGTCGCGTTCCAACTGGCCATCAAATGGATCTACAATGCCGGCCTGGTGCGGCTCTCGCAGCAATCCACCGCCACGTTTTTGGCCGGGTCATTTTTACTGTTGCTGGCCGGCTCTTTGATGGTGGGATTTCTGCTCAACGCCTTTTGCCGCGAGGCCTCGGGCAGCGGGATTCCGCAGTTGAAAATCGCGTTCTGGAAGGACTTCGGTTTCATCCCCGGTCGCGTGGTGTGGGTGAAATTTCTGGCGGGGGCGATCAGCGTCGGAAGTGGTTGCAGCCTGGGTCGCGAGGGGCCGTCCGTGCAACTGGCGGGCGGCGTCGGGTCGTGGCTCGCAGGCTGGCTGGGGGAGCCGAAACAAAACCGCCGTCTCGCGGCGGCGGCGGGCGCGGCGGCCGGGCTGGCGGCGGCGTTTAACACCCCGCTCGCGGCGGTCACTTTCGTGCTCGAGGAAATCATCTCCGATTTGAACAGCCGGTTGCTGGGTGGCGTGCTGCTCGCGTCCGTCATCGGCGCGCTGGTCGTGCACGGGCTGATCGGCCAGCAGCCGGCATTCACCCTCGCCAACATCGAGTCGCCCGCCTGGCAAACCTACGCGCTCGTTCCCGTGATCGCGGCGGCGGCCGCGTTGATCGGCGTGCTGTTTCAACACGCCACCCTGGGGCTGCGCGCCCGGCGCAAGCGGTTCCAGCGCGTTCCCGCGTGGATGCTTCCCTTGCTTGGCGGAATGGTCACTTGGGTGGTTGGCAGCGCTGCGTTTCTCAGCACCGGTTACCTCGGCGCGTTCAGCCTGGGCTACGACGACCTCTCCAGCGGGCTGGGCAACACCTTCCCCTGGCAAATGGCCGGCGCGCTGCTGGCGGCCAAACTGGTCACCACCATTGCCAGTTACGGGTTCGGCGGGTGCGGGGGGATTTTTTCCCCCACGCTCTTCTTCGGCGGGATGCTGGGCGTGTTTTTCACCGGCCTGGCGGGTTTGGTCGTTCATTTGACCCCCAGTGACCAGACCACCCTCGCCGTGGTCGGCATGAGCGCGTGCCTCGGCGCCGTGGTGCGCGCGCCGGTCACCAGCATCCTCATCGTGTTCGAGATGACCCATCAGTTCGCGCTGGTGCCGATCCTGATGCTCGGCGCGCTGGTGAGCCAGGCCATCAGCCGGCGGCTGGAGAAGGAGAATTTTTACGAGGCGTTGCTGACCCAGGACGGGCATGATCTCGACCATGTGATGCCTCCGCGCGACCTCGTTAGCTGGCAGCAATTGCCCGCCTCGGCCATCGCGAATTTCAAGCCGGTCACCGTGCAGGACCTTTCCCCGGGCGCTTTGCGCGAAACCCTGCGCTCCCATCCGTACCAGCATTTCCCGGTGATGACGGAAGGCAAGCTCGCGGGAATCCTCGACCGGTCCGAGGCGACGGAAGCGCTCGCCCAAAACCGCGCCCCGCAACTGGCCAAGGCGATGGCCTGCCGGCCCGCGCAGACGATTCAAGAATTGCAGATGATTTTCATCGACTCGGTCGCGCCGCTGATTGTGGTGACCGAGCCCGGTGGCGACAAGATTCTCGGCGTGGTCACGCTGCACGATCTTTTGCGGGCGCAACAAAGTTTCGCCAGCGCGGCGGGGGAGGATCCGGCAAAGGCCGGCAAATAAAATTCCATTGCCCGAAGGGCGGGAGCTTGGTCTGCTCGGGACAAAATTCCGCATTCGCTTATGAAAGCCACTCGCCTTTGGCCCGCCCTGCTCACGGTGCTTCTCGCCGCAGGTTGCCAGTCCTACTCGTCCGGCTCGCGCGCCTTTGTCCCGCTCTTCCCCCAGGACGGTGTGCCCGCCGGATGGACGGTGAGGCATTGGGCGGACGTGGCGAATCCCCCCGAGTCGGCCGCCTCCGTGTGGCGTGTGAAAGACGGCATTCTTTACGCGGGCGAGCCGCGCGGCACCTGGTTCTTAAGCGAGCAAGAGTATGGTAATTTCGAGCTGGAGTTTGATTTCAAGCTCGGCCCGCGCGGAAACAGCGGTTGTGCGCTGCGCGTGCCGTTGAAGGGCGACCCCGCCTTTGACGGCGTCGAGTTGCAGATGGCCGATTTTCGCTACAATCCCGAGGCGAAGGACTCCGAGTTGACCGGCGGAATTTACCGGGCCATCGCGCCGCGCCGGCAAGTGTACAAACCGGAGCAGTGGAATCATTACCACATCACTTGCCTGGGCTCGCGCATCAAGGCGGTGCTGAACGGCGTGCTAATTCAGGACGTGGATTTGAGCACGCAGAATGTGACGGTAAAGCGGCACAACGGCGGGGATGCCGTGCCGTTGAAGGACCGCCCGATTCGCGGCCACATAGGATTTCAAGAGCTCAGTCGCGAGAACGGCCAGGCGCAAATCCGCAACGCGCGGATCAAGGTGCTGGATTGAGGCGGAAGGCAGGGACATCGCTTTGCGACCTCCGGGCGAGTTTGGGATAGTCGCCGGGACGGCGCGGCGCGCCGCAAACGACCAGCCCGGCATCGGCTTTTCCGCCCGAGTCCGCCGGCCGCCTCAGAACAGGCTGTTCGCGATGATGCCGATGACGCTGAGCGGCCCTTGGTCCTCGAGGCCCTCGGTCGCCTTGTCGAGCTTCTGCAACGTCAACTTCGCATTCTTGTACAAGTTGTCGTCGTTCACGATCTTGCCGGCGGTGCCCTTGCCCTGGTTCACCTTCTCGAGGATTTCTTTCAACTGCGTCATCGCGGTGGAGGTCTCCTGGTACAGCTTCTCATCCTTCATCAGCTTGCCGATGGTGCCCTTGCCCTCGGAAACGTCCGAGATCAACGCCTTGGCCTGGTCCAGTGTCCCCTGAATCTGCGTCGTCGCCACCTTCATGCTGGTCACCGCGCTCAGGGCGGTGTTGTAGAGCGTCGGGTCGTTCACCAGCTTGCCCACCGTGCCCTCCCCGTTGGCAATGTTGCTGCTCACCGCGTACATGTTCGTGATGATGCCGCCGAGCCGGTCGCGGTTGTCGCGGAGGAAGTCGGTGAACGGCGAGAGCAGGTTGTTCAAGCTGTCCCCGCTGAAATTCTTGGTGATGTTCTCGACGCCGGTGGCGACGCCGTCCAGCTTGGTCATCAGCGCGCTGAGGTCCGGCTGCTCGGTGGATTCAAGCACCGCGTCGTTCTCGGCCATGACGGAGTTCGTCGCGCTGCCAAAGCTGATGGCCACATAATTCTGGCCCATCAAACCGAGGAACTTGATCGTCGCCTTGCTGTCAGTCTTCACAGCCGCCTGGGAGTCTGTGATCTTGAAGGTCACCATCACCTTGTTCTGGTCGAAACCGATCTTGTCCACCTTGCCGATCTGCACGCCGGCCATCTTGACCGGGTCGCCCATCTTGAGGTCCTGGACGTTGTTGAAATAGCTCCGCATGCTTTTGCCATGACGGAAGAAATCGACGCCGCCCACCATCTCAATCAGGATAAACGCGCCGATCAACGCCAGCGCGAAGAATATTCCGAGCTTGGTTTCGAGGGAGTTCTTCATAATGCCTTGCGTGCGTGGGTTCTTTCCAAATTCGCGGTCAAAAATTCCTGGACCTGCTGGTCCTTGCTGGCCTTGACCTCCTCCGGCGTGCCGATCACGAGGATCTTGCCCTCCTGAATGATCGCGATGCGGTGGGCGATGCCGAAGGCCAGGTCGCGGTCATGAGTCACCACGACGGACGTGACGTGGATGCGCTCGTTCAGGCTGAGGATTTCCTCGCCGATGGTGACCGCCATGATCGGATCCAGCTCGCTCGTCGGCTCATCATAGAGCAGGAGCTGCGGCTCGATTACCAGCGCGCGGGCGATGGCCACGCGCTTTTTCATTCCGCCCGAAAGCTCGCTGACGGCCCGCTCCTCGGTCCCTTTCAACCCGACGATCTCCAGCTTCTCGGCGACGATGCGGGCGATCTCCTCCTCCGGCTTGAGGCGGTGCTCCGCAAGATACAGACCGACGTTCTCGCCCACCGTGAGGGAATTGAGCAAGGCCCCGGATTGAAACACCATGGCCATCCGGTACTTCTCGGCCACGCCATCCAGCTGGATCGAGTGGCCATCGATCAAAATCTCCCCCGCGTCCGGCGTCTCCAGCCCGATGATGTGCTTCAGCAGCACGCTCTTGCCGCTGCCGCTCAAGCCCATGATGACGAAGATCTCGCCCGGCTGAACCTCGAAGTCCACGCCCTTGAGGACTTCGTGGCCGTCAAAGCTTTTGCGCAACCCGCGCGCCTGCACGCGGACGCCGCCGGATTTATTGCCGTTGTCGCTCATTTCTCAAAATGCACCAGCACCCGTGTGATGAAGTAGTCGAGGATCAGGATCATCACGATGGAGTTCACCACCGCCTTCGTCACGGACCGTCCGATGCCGCGGGGCCCGCCAATGGTTTCCAATCCTTGATGGCAGCAAACGACACCAGTGGTCACCGCGAACAGAAACGCCTTCAACAATCCGTGCACGAGGTGTTTCAGCTCCACCGTCGCGCGGAGGTTGCTGAAATAGCCGCCGAAGGAGATGCCTATGTCGTGGTTGTAGGTGGAGACCAGCGCGCCGCCCATCCAGCCGACCAGGATCGAGAAAATCACCAGGACCGGCAGAGCGACGCTGATGGCCAGGATGCGCGGAAGCACCAGGTAATCAATCGGGTTGATGTTCATCGTCTTGAGCGCGTCGATTTCTTGATACACGCGCATCGAGCCAATTTCCGCCGCCATCGCCGAGCCAATGCGCCCGGCGATCAGCACCGCCATCATGACCGGCCCGAGCTCCTTGCACATGGAGAGGCCCACCAGCCCGCCGATGGAGCTGGACAGCCCGCGCTCGGCCAGCACGGGGCCGGTCTGGAGCGCAATGACGCCGCCAATGAACATCGAGAGAATGCACGCCATCAGCAGGCTGGCGTTGCCGATCTCAAAGAGTTGCTCCATCACCTTGCGGCGCTGGCGCCACGTTCGCGGCAACGCCACCAACGTCCGCCAGAAAAGCAGCACCATTTCGCCAATGTTCTGGAACATAGATCAGGACAGGAATGCAAAAAGCCCGGTCATCTCGGGGTTCACTTGGCCGTCTCCTCCGGTTTTTTCACAGGCGCCGCCGGAGGCTCGGGCGGCCGGAAAAACCGCCAATGCCTGCCGTCCGGACCGGATTGATAATGCAATAATCCGAACAAGAGCGAGCACTTTTTGACCGTCGGCGTGGTCTCCCGCCGGAAGAGGTTCAGCAGGTAGGATTCCATCTTGCGACCGGTCTTCGGATCCTTCTCGGTCCGCCACAATGCCCAGACCGGCGAGTAGTTGCGCTGGATGCTCTTGTTGTTCGGCAAGGCTGGCTCGAGCAGCGAGAGAAGTTGGACTGTCTCCGTGCCATCGGGGTCATGGCGCGCCGTGAACAATGGCCAGAGATCCGTGCGGCGAAGGTGCCGGCCGGTCTCGGTGTTTTTCTCGGTCAGATCGGAATAAAGGAAATAGAGGATGCGCAGGCGGTCGCTCTCCAGCGGCTCGGAATGCACCCGGGCGCGCTTGTATAGCGGCCAAAGATAGAACTCGTTTTGCCGGTTCGTGTTGCTGGCGGTGCCGAACAACGGCCAAACGCGGTTCATCGTCTTGCCCTCGCCCCGGGCGAAGGCCACCAGCGGCCACGGAAGTCCCCACTCGTGATATTTCTTCTCGCGATCATCGGTGATCGTCAGGCCGATGGGAAAGAGGTAGGTGGAGGAGTCGCGCGCGGGCGAGCGCTGGAGGCTGTAGAACGGAAGGAAAACGTGGTTCGTCTGCTGGTTGGTCGTGCCGATGCCGACCTTTTGCTCAAAAAACAACGGCCACAACGCGAAAAATTTCTCATGGCCGGGCACAATCGACACCTCGCCAAAACCATTCGTTTTGGTGGTCACCTCCTTGTGCTCGTGACCGGCGATGGGCAGGAATTGCCAGCCCTTCAAACCGTCCCCGTGACGCAAATGAAAGAACGGAAACAGGTAATTCTCCGTCACGACATCTTTTTTGCGCGACTTGAGGTAAAGCGGCATCATGACGAAGTCGATCTCGTCACGGAACAGCCGGTTTTTCAAATGACCGTAGAACGGCATCACCGCCGTGTAGTTCAGGTTCGTGTCCAGCGACCGCTGCTGGAAGTAGAACGGAAACAGGGTAAACCGGCGCGTCTGCAGGTCCTTTTGATCCACTCCTCCCGCAAAGCTGAACAACTGGAGGATTTGGAACCGGTACTCGCCGCCGAAACGGTCGTAGGTGAGCAGCGGATAGGCGAAATCAAACTCCTCGGAATCCGTGTCCCTGTCCAGCACATGGGACAGGAGCGGGGAAAAGGACCACTCCAGCTTCGCCGGGGTCTCCTTGGAATAATAAAGCGGGGCGATGCGCTCCTTCACGGGCGGCTCAACTGGCCTGGGCGGAACCGTGACGGGATGATTGGTCGCCGGGGCGTCGGCTGCGCGCGTTGCCGCCACACCCAACCAGAGACAAATCGTCAGACAGGCTCTTATGGGCGTAATGGGCATGCGGTGAATTCAAACATCGTCGGGCCAGATACTAGGATTGATTGCCGGAGCGTCAAGCGCACCGCGCGGAGGCCCGGCGGCGAAAAAGAAGCCCCCGGTTGAACTGTTGGGACGCGGGATGCGTCTAATGAAAAGGCCGGTTCGCGGGCCAAGGCAGAGCGCGCCAAACGAGGCACAAAGGATTTCAACGCCATTCAAACCAATTCAAGGGTGTGAAAACCATCAACCAGTCATACGTCCCCTGCCGCCCCGTTGAAAATGAAGGGCTTTCGAGACAACCGTTCCTGGTCAATCAAGGTGGATCGAGCCGCGCGGGAAAGGCTGTGGATATCGAATCGGAGATCATCGAGGAAGAAAGTAGAGTCGATCGTGAACGGTTCCGGGCGAATCAAGCCGGATCAAGGCTTGAGAGAAACAGGTTCCGGCAATTGTTCGCCGTCCCGGAGGCGCGGCTGAGGAGAGCCGCTCGGCCAGTTCGGGAAGCGAACGCGACTCCGGGTGCATTTCATTGGGAACTCCCCTCCGGTGGGGCGGATGACTTCACGGCCAATTAAGGTCGATTAAGCCATGCGTCACCACAACAACGGTGCGGCAGGCCGCCCATCAGAGGCGGGAGACGCCACGAGGGAGGAATTTCGCCCTCGCAACCCGAGGTTGCGAAATCAAGCCTTCCAACCCGCGTGGAAACGCTGTCGAGATGTCCGCGCATGAAATTGACTGACAATAGGTTGCCGCAAAAATGGCGCCGCCAAACTGAATCTCGATCAAGGCGAATCAAGCCTCGCGGAGCGAGGTTCGCCCAACCGGTCGAGGCAAAACTTTTCCGGTTTTGGCCCTCCACGGCAGCTTGGGAGTGAAGATGCGACGCGACGAGTCAGATTCAGGATTACTCCGGGCCTACGCGACGGAACGCTCGGAGGCGGCGTTTCAAGCCTTGGTCGAGCGGCATCTCGGCCTGGTTTATGGTGTGGCCCTTCGCCTGTTGGGCGAGCCTGCCAATGCCAAGGAGGTGGCCCAGCTTACGTTCCTGGCGTTGTCGCGAAAAGCGAACTTTTTGCTGCATCATCAATCCCTCGCCGCCTGGCTTTATCACGCCGCTTCTCTGGAGGCCCGCCAGAGAATCCGGACCGACCTTCGCCGTCGCGAGCGGGAAACAGCCGCCGCCGAGACCATCTCCCTCATGAACGCGAATGATGCCAACTGGCAGGCGCTCACCCCGGACTTGGACGAGGGACTGCGGCAGTTGCCGGAAAAAGATCGCCATGCGCTGTTGCTAAGGTTTTTTGAACAAAAGAGTCTTCGGGAGGTGGGCGTGGCTTTGGGCATCGGAGAGGATGCCGCGCGCAAGCGGGTGGATTCCGCGCTCGAAAAACTGACCCGCATATTCCGGCGTCGCGGCTTGATCGTCCCTGGCTTCGCGCTCACGGCGGCTACGTTGCGCGGCTCGGCAATGGTGGCGCCCGCCGGGCTGGCGGCAGCCATTACGCAATCCGTCATGGTGACAGGCGGCGCGGCAGCCAGCGGGATCGGCCTGCTGTTCGCCCGGTTTATGAGCCTTGCGAAGACGCAGACCGTCGTCGCCTGCGTGCTGCTCTCGGTCGCCCCCTTCTGGCGGGCGCATCACCGGCTCGCCCGCGCGGAGGCGGAAGGACGCGCGTTGGCGGGGCAACTGGCCGCCTCAAAGGAAGAACTGGCCAGGCGCGAGGCGGAGCAGTCGGATGCGCGCGCCCGGGTGGCACGGCTGGCCGGCTCGCTTGGGGCGGCACGCAACAGTCTGGAGTGGGAGGGAAAGCTCGCCAACCGGCCACTCCCCGCGGGTCGCCTTTACGAGTGGCAACCGGACAGCGATTACGTCCGGGTGCCCAAGCGCGTGATCGACAGTTTGGCTCTGGCGGATCTTGCCCAACACTTCACGACGGACGGCATCCATAAATTAAAGGCGATTCCAGACCGCAAAGAAGTGCTAACCGATCTCGTGGTGGAAGTGCTGGGCCTCACCGAGGCGG
>CAZMLP010000298.1:0-2030 GCA_964566745.1 uncultured Verrucomicrobiota bacterium
CGCGCGCCAGCCGCATGGCCGCGCGCCCCACGCCGACGCCATACAGCCGCGACGGTCGCGATTTCAACGCCGAATGATCCGTGTTGGCCACGCTTGTTGGCGCCATTGCCCGCGCCGGTCTGTTTTCGTTCGACGGCAGCAACGGCAACGAATGTCCCGTGCTCGTGTTTGCCGGCTGGCCGGCGCCAGACGCGGTGTTCATATACTCGCGGCAAGCCGGGACGCCAGTTCATTCCCGCGATCACTCATGGCGCAATGTATCCCTCCAGCCGCTCGCCGCCAGCCCGGCTCTCCAAACGCCAGCGGTTGTCAGGCAACGTTTCCCAGCGCCAGCGGGAGTCCACCGGCCTGCCCGTCAAGGCCCGGGCCAATTGCAACCAGGCGACACGGCCCGGTGGTTTGCCCTGTCCTTGGTAATGCGAATGACGGGGTGGAATCTCGAACCACCACGCGTCGCCCTCCCACGTCACGGTCACCAGCGGAATCGACGGTTTGCCAAATTGGAGCAGCCCGCTGCCCTTGCCATTTGTCACCCATAACAAATCCCCCGCCAGCTCCTGTTCTCCGCGTTTTGGCAGCCAGATTGCTTGTCCTTGGCGAACGCCCCAACCGGGCTGGCGGGTGTCAAAGCGCGGCGGGGGAACAGAGCGGCACCCCGCCGCCGGAAAAGCCGCGAGCATCGCGAAGGCGAGGGTCGTCAGAACGCGGCAACCCTTGAATAAATGGCCACGCCCGAGCGTAATTATAGAAACGAACGACGGACAACGCGTTGCCCGGCTGGGGAAACTCATTTTCCTCCGGCCCGGGCTTCCGGGGTTTTCCTCGGGAGCCTGTCCCGGCGCGCTGGCAAATTTATTCAATGGCTTTTCAAAATTATATCATGCCAGAATTCACGACGCGAAAATTTTGAACGTCCTCGCAAAGAATTGTCAAAAATGGCGGATTGCCCTTGACAGATGTTGTAAAAGATTTGCACCGATTTTTTAACCGGGCGGAAAAACCCGGCGGCATGAACGGAGTAATGGAATGACTGACGAGTTGATCAAAGTAGAGAACTTAAGCAAGAGCTTCGGCGCGAAGGTGGCCGTGGGCGGTGTCTCGTTCACCGTGAAACGGGGCGAGGTGCTCGGGTTTCTCGGGCCGAACGGCGCCGGCAAGTCCACCACCATGCGCATGATCACCGGCTTTATCCCGCCCTCCGGCGGCAAGGTGACGGTCGGCGGTTATGACATCGAGGAGCAGCCGGTCCAGGCCAAGCGCCTGATCGGCTACCTTCCCGAGGCGGCGCCCTCCTACGCCGACATGACGGTGCGCGGCTTCCTCGCCTTCACCGCCGAGTTGCGCGGCATGCGGGGCGAGGACGTCAAGCGCGCGGTCAACCGGGTCGTCGAGATGTGCTTTTTGGAAAGCGTGCTGCACCAAAGCATCGAGACCCTCTCCAAAGGATACAAGCACCGCACCTGCCTGGCGCAGTCCTTGATTCACGACCCTGACATCCTGATACTTGACGAGCCGACCGACGGTCTCGATCCCAACCAAAAATTTGAGGTGCGAACACTGATCAAGCGAATGGGACAAACCAAAGCAATTGTGTTTTCGACTCATATTCTCGAGGAAGTGGACGCGGCCTGCACGCGCGCCATCATCATCGACCGGGGCCGGATTGTGGAGGACGGCACGCCGGCGGAATTGAAAAGCCGCTCGGGCACCGGCCGGCTGGACGATTATTTCCGCCAAATCACCAAGTCCGACACCGTGAAGGAGGCCAAATAATGAGCGCCTTGGTCAACACCCCTCTCGGCAACATACGGACGATCGCCAAACGCGAGTTGAGCGGTTATTTCACCTCGCCGGTGGCGTACGTCTTCATCGTCATCTTTCTGCTGCTCGCCGGTTTTTTCACCTTCATGATCGGCGGCTTTTTCGAGCGCAACGAGGCTTCGCTCGCCGCGTTTTTCACCTGGCATCCGTGGCTGTATTTGTTCCTGGTGCCGGCCGCGGGCATGCGCCTCTGGTCGGAGGAGCGCCGC
>CAZMLP010000299.1:0-1505 GCA_964566745.1 uncultured Verrucomicrobiota bacterium
CGGGCTCGGGCGCGGCAGCCGCGATGGGAATCGCGGGAGCTGTCGCGGTCGTGGGGGCGGGTCGAACTGCCGGAGAAACACCACCGAGCAAAGCACCCAACCCGCGACCCAGTGCAGGTTTCGCCATGCGCGGAGAGTGTCCAACCCCCGCCCGCTTGTCGAGTGTCGAGTGTCAGAGGCGCCCGCGAGGCGAGGGAATCGCGGCGCAAACGGGACCGGCCCGCGATGCCGCCAGCGAGCGGGCACGGGCTGGCAGATCACCGCCCGCTGACACCTTGAAATGGCTTGAATCCCTTGGAATTTCAAGTGTTTTGCCTTGAACTTGGATCCCGAGGACGCCGCCGCGAACGGCTTCGCGCCGGGACCGGGATTCGTCCGTCATGGCCGTCGGCGAGCGGAAGCCGGGAGCCGTGCGAGGGGGGCAAGTTCAATGCCTTTCTCTCCTTTCGCGCCTTAATCCACCTTGATCGGCCTGGATTTGCTTCAATCTGCACTCGCCCTCTTCTCGATCTTTGTTTCCTCTGCGGCCTCCGGTCCAATTTCCCTTCCCACATTGATTTGGCAGGCAACTCGATGATGGAGATCGCCGCGCCCTTGGCGCGCAAGCTCCCTTGAACCACCTTGAATCGCCCTGATTTCGATGGTTTTCGTGTTTTCTGGCGTTCGCGTCGCCCTGTCCCGGGGTGAAGTAATCGCGTGGCCGCGCACAACACCTTGATTGACCTTAAATCACTCATCTCTCCTCCGTCCTCCTGTCCATACTCTTCCGACTTCTCGGACAATGACGTCCCCAAAAAGCCTTAACTGACCTTGATCCACCTGGTTCATCAGTGGTTCGTGTTCGGCCGGGCACGAGTCGCTCCTTCGTGGAGGTCCATGATCGCAGCGAGCCGTTCCCGGCTCCCGTTTCCCTTCGCTCCCTGACCTTTTCCATAAAAGTCTCTTTTCACTCACCTCGGATCTTATCATGGGTATCAAAGACTCCATTGACTGTATTGACTCTATTGGTTCAGAAACCCCTCGGTTTTTGCCAAAACTCGCTCTTGCCCAATCACTTCGGAGAAATATCAATTTTTCGTTGGATTTTACGACACTCGAAAGCCAGGAGGCGATGGAACCGCCCGAAAAAATATTTCGCTTCGAAAGTACGGATCGCGCCACCCTATTATGGTCATTGGCATGAGCATGGACCCAATTCCTGAATCCGACGAACGTCTCGTGGCCAAGGCCAAAGGCGGCAACATGGACGCGCTGGATGCCCTGGCGCGACGGCATCAATCATGGATTTTTAATCTTGCGCTACGCATGGTCTGGCGGCGGGATGCGGCCGAGGACGCGACGCAGGAGATCCTCATAAAAGCGGTAACCAAGTTAAGCACCTTCGCCGGCCAAAGCGCGTTTCGCACATGGCTTTATCGCATCGCCGTCAATCATTTGCTGAACATCCGCAAGTCGGAGATGGAAGAGAAAGGCATGAGTTTCACCGACATGGCCGCCTCGCTCGA
>CAZMLP010000300.1:0-2324 GCA_964566745.1 uncultured Verrucomicrobiota bacterium
GTGCTATGGAAACACGAAGTAATGCGTTTGCCTCGATTTTGGGCGCTGGGACTGGCGTGGGGATTGATGGTGGTTGCCGCCCGCGCGGGGGAATTCACCGTCACGAACCCGCCCGCCACCTTTGAGTTTCGCCATCCTCGCCGCGCGGCCTATGTGGTCGAATCATCCCCGTTGACGCTTCAATCTACTGAGACTCGCCAGCAGTGGGTTCGCGCGCGACCCGCGAGCGGGTCAACCAATATCGTGGAATTCGGCAGCCGGGTCGTCCTTCAATTGCAACCCGGCGCCGACCTCGGCGCGACACTTGGAAAAACCTCGCTTCGAGTCAGCCGCCAGCTCGCGGAAGGGGTGTGGATTCTCCAAGCGCCCAACGCGCGCATCGCCTTGGAGGAGGCCGCCCGGCTGGCAAAACTGCCCCAAGTGCTCGTCTGCCATCCGGTTTCGCGGCGGCATATCGCCTCGACGAACCGTTATGCTCCGGCGCCGGACGACCCGTATTTCAACCAGCAATGGCATCTCGAAAATCGTGACTCGCTCACCGGCGCGCGGGCGGGTGTGGACATCAATGCCCGCGCGGCGTGGGCGGTCACCGACGGCGCGGGAATCCAAATCGCGCAAGGAGACGACGGAGTGGACATTACCCACCCCGACCTTGCCCGGGCGTTGACCGGCTCGCCCCATTTTAATTTCGACACGCGCCTGGCGGATGGCAGGCACCCCACTTCAGCGGCGGATCACGGCACCGGCGTGGCGGGCGTGCTCGCCGCGGAAGCCAACAACCATCGCGGGGTCACCGGCGTGGCGCCGGGCGCGAAGCTGGCCAGTTGGGTGATTTTCACGCCGGGCGGCTCGTCCATTGACGACGAGTCAATGATGCAAATGTTTCAATACCAGTCGAATGTGGTCGCGGTGCAAAACCACAGTTGGGCGAACGTTTACGACGAGCAACTGGATGTCAGCCTGGTCGAGCGCATGGGCATCACCAACGCGGTGATCAACGGGCGGGATGGACGAGGAGAGGTGCTCGTCTGGGCCTCGGGCAACGGACGGGATAATTACCAGAACGCGAACGACAGCGCCTACACGGCCAACCCGCTGGGCATTGCGGTGGGCGCGGCGCGATTTGACGGCCGGGTCGCCAGTTACAGCAATCCCGGCGCGTGCATCCTCCTCGGGGCTCCCGGCGGTGATTGGGACGAGGATTCGCCCGGTATCCCCTCCGTCTTTTCGACGGACCGCCAGGGCCGCCTTGGCGAGAACACCGCCACCTACACGAATGATTTGGCGGACTATATGTTCGGCGACACCGGTTTTGTCGGCACGTCGGCCGCCTCGCCACAGATCGCCGGAATCGCGGCGCTGATTCTCTCCGTGAACACGAACCTCTCGTACCGCGATGCGCAGCAGATCTTGGCTCACTCCGCGCGGCATTGGGACCTGGCGGATCCCGACCTGCAAACCAACGGCGCGGGTTTCCTGGTGGGCCACAACCTTGGATTTGGCGTGCCGGACGCCGGCCAGGCCATTCGGCTGGCGCAGATTTGGCCGAATCGCCCGCCCTTGGTCTCCACCAGCGTGAAGGTCTCGAATTACACGATCATTCCCGATGACGGGTTGCGGGTGGTGGTAAGCGGCCCCGCGACGCCCACGAACCTGCTTTCCCTCGGCGCCAGCCCGGGGGACGGGCTGCAATTCCTCGCGCCCACAGCGAATTTGCCCGTCGTCGAGGTGGGCACGGCAAGCACGAACCAGGCGCTGGATTTGCACGGCAAGGCAGTACTCATCCAGCGCGGCGGTCAGGAGAGCGACGGCAGCGTCACTACTTTCCGGCTCAAGTTCGAGCGCGTCGCGGCGGCGGGGGCGCCCTTCGCCATCGTTTACAACAACACCGGCGTCAATCAGCGAATCCCAATGGGTGAGGTGGATTTCACGCCAATTTCCGGCGTGTTCATCGACCAGGCGGACGGCGAGGCTCTGCGTGACTACGCCCGCCAAACGAACGGCGTGATGGCGGGCATTGCCCCGCAATCGGCGGTCATCACGTTCACGGTCACCAACACCCTGTCGTGCGAGCACGTTTTGTTGCGGGTGAGCACGGATCATCAACGCCGCGCGGACCTGGTCATCGCCCTCGTTTCACCCCAAGGCACCCGCAGCATGATGCAGAAAGCCAACGAGGACACAACACCCGGGCCGGCAGACTGGACGTATGTCTCCACCCAACATTTTTACGAAAGCTCCGCCGGCACGTGGACGGCGTATGTCACGGACGTCGCGACGGGCGCCATCGGCGGCGTGGCCAACATGACCTTGACGGTCACGGG
>CAZMLP010000301.1:0-2753 GCA_964566745.1 uncultured Verrucomicrobiota bacterium
CCGCGACGGTGGAGACCGCAGGCAAACGTCATTCGCCCCTCCGGGGCGATGAGGAAAAGAAACGGTGTTACCGGTGGCTGCGCGTCTCACTCCGTTCGCCGCGGGCCACCGGCTACCTTCATTCACCCCTCCGGGGTGAGAAAGCAAGAGACGGCAGTGTTTGTGATGGCCGGACAATGTCGCCCCTGAACGGGGCTGATGGGGTTTGAGGGCTTGGAACTACAAAGATGTCGCGCCTGACGGCGCTGAAGGACGAGGGCACGATAACCGGTGGGTGCGTTCGCTGGGGCGAACTTCCGCACCGGCTACCGTCATTCGTCTCGCCAAGGGGGGGAGAGACGCCGCAGTTCCGATTTCACCCGACGATGTCGCCCCTGAACGGGGCTGATGGGGTTTGGGGATGTGGAACTACAAAGATGCCGCGCCTGACGGCGCTGAGGATTGAAGGGCCTTACCGGCGGGTGCCTTCATTCGCCCTGTCAGGGCGGGGTGTTGCGTGGCGGCATCATCTCCTGGCTTCGCCCTGGCCATGGTTGTATTGCCCCTTGGGGGCGATGGAAGCGACGGGGGTTACGGCGGCTTTTGACCGATTACTTCCACTTTTCGCCGTCCAGCAGTTCGAGGACGAAATCCATCGGCTCGGCCACGCAATAGCCGGAGTTGGCCCAATGCATGTTGGTCAATTGATACTGGCGGTTTTCCCAAACCTCCTGAAACGGGATGAACTCGGTGACCACCCCGGCGACGCTAAAAGAGTTGCCGGCCGGACTGTGGTTCACCTTCCAGACCGGCCCGCCGCTGTTGCCAAAATAGGAGGCGCCGTCAATGACCAGCTTTTGGCGCGGGGGGTTCTTCCCGGCCACAATGCACTTTTTAAGCAAAGGCTCCTCGGGGTCCAGTTGCGCGCCATCCCCGAGGCCCAGCGAAACCGGATAACCGATGAGAAACGCGTCGTCGCCCGGGTTCAGGCCGTTGAACAGGGTCGCGAAACGCGCGCTGGAGGAGGGAATCGTGGGACGATTCGTGAATCCGGCCTGGACCTCGGTGATGCGCGCGTGCGGCAGCAACTCGATGAGGCCGTCCTGCGGCGCCGAATGAACCTTCGAGAAACGCAGGATCACCACGTCCCGCCGCGCATGAGCCTTGAGATCACCGCTTTTCCGGGCGGCGGCGAGGTCCACCGAAACTTTCAATTTTTTCGCGCCGGCCTCGTAGGGCGAGGAATGGACGGTGACCAGCAGGTTTGTGCCCTTGAGCGCCCAATCGGCGGGCGAATGATCGAAAATGACATGTTTGGCAGTGACCAGAAACAACCAATTGCTGTGGGTGACGAAGAAACCGGTGCCGAAGGACGATCCACCGGCCTCGGGCACTTGGATTAGCGCGGCGCCCAGCGGGCCGTTGGGAACCAGGCCCTGGGCGGTCGCTTGAGTGCCCGGCGCGAGGCACAACCAAGCCAAGAGCAATGTGAGAATGGTTTTCATCCGGCTTGGCACATTGATGGAGTCCCGTGGTTTCGATTTATGCCCGATTGACGGACTGGTTCAAGGCGAATCGCCCCGGCGGGGCGGCATTTCACCCCAGCCCGCTTGACAGGGGCGCGGACACGCAGGGTAACCTGCCGCCGCGCATCACCCGCGACAGAGACGAAGCCGCGCCACTGGCAACTGGACGGGCGGGCGCCAAACCAAACCATTGCGCATGAGTGACGAGTTGAAGAAAAAGCCCTCGCCCACGGAGGAACCCGAGGAATTGGTGCAGACGGACGACGCGGTGATCGGCCGCGCGTTCCGGTGGTCCGCCGCGATTTTCGCCATCATCGCCGTGGCCGCCACGGGCGTGGTGCTCGTTTTGAAGCGCAAGGCCCCGGCGCCACCGCCAAAGGTGACAAAATTGACCGCGCCGGTCGCGGCAGCCAACGTGACCGTCGAGATTCCGGCGGTGAAGTTCGCGGACGTCACCGAGGCGGCAGGGGTGAAGTTTTCCCACAACAATGGCGCCGCGGGGGACAAGCTTCTGCCGGAGACAATGGGAAGCGGTTGCGCGTTCCTCGACTATGACAACGACGGGCGGCAGGACCTTTTGCTCATCAATGGCGCCTGGTGGCCCTGGAACGCGGGGGCGGATCGTCGCCCCACGACCGCCGCGCTCTATCATAACGAGGGGAACGGGCGCTTCGCGGACGCGACGGCTGGCTCGGGACTGGATGTCAGCTTTTACGGCACGGGCGTCGCCGTGGGTGATTATGACAACGACGGACTGCCGGACATTTTCATTGCCGGGGTGGGAGGCAATCATCTGTTTCACAACAACGGGAGCGGGAAATTTTCCAACGTGACCAGCGCGGCGGGCATGGCTGGAGCGGGCAAGGAGTGGAGCACAAGTTGCGCGTGGATCGATTACGACAACGACGGGAAACTCGACCTGTTCGTGGGCAATTACGTGCGGTGGTCGCGCGAGATTGATTTCGAGGTGGGGTACAAACTGGTGGGGGTGGGGCGCGCCTACGGCCAGCCGTCGAACTTCGAGGGGGCGTTTCCGTTCCTATATCACAATGATGGCAACGGGCGGTTCACGGATGTCTCGGCCAAGGCGGGGGTGCAGATCAAGAATCCGGCGACCGGCGTCCCGGCGGCAAAGACGCTGGGGGTCGCGCCCATAGACATCGACAATGACGGGTGGATCGACCTGGTGGTGGCGAATGACACGGTGCCGAACCATGTGTTCCTGAACCAGCATGACGGGACTTTCAA
>CAZMLP010000302.1:0-5568 GCA_964566745.1 uncultured Verrucomicrobiota bacterium
CTTGCCAATGCCGATCCAAAGCAGCTTGAGCTTTTTATTGGTCCCAGCCGGGTCGTTTAGGGCGTTGGCCACCGCGTCCCTCACAGGCGCGGCCGAGCTAAATCCAGCCACCCAGGCAAAGCGATCCAGATGGTTCAAGCCAATGGTGAGCGATTGTCCGCCGCCCATGCTGAGACCGGCGATTGCCCGGTTCGCCGAGCCGGACTTCACGCGATAATTCGCGTCGATGAACGGCATCACGTCATCGAGCATATCCTTCTCGAAGAGCGCGGTGTTGTTGTTGGGAGCGCCCCCGCCGGGAGGCTTGGCATGCCCGTCCATCATCACCACGATCATCGGCTTGGCCTTGCCTTGGGCAATGAGATTGTCCAGCAGCCAGTGCGCCTGGCCGTGAACGACCCAGGTGGCTTGGTTGTCTCCCGAGCCGTGTTGCAAATAGAGCACGGGATACCGCTTGCTGGACTGGTCGTAACCGGGCGGCGTGTAAACAGTGAGATCGCGCAACCGGTGCAGCGATTTGGAGCGATACGTGTGCTCCCGCACCACCCCGTGCGGCACGTCTTGAAAATCGTACGGCAGCGGCGGATTCCCCGGCAGCCGCAAGATGCTCGTGCGCGGCTCGCGCATCGGCTTGATCGCCGGGTTGGCCGGATCAATCATGGAAAGTCCGTCCACCGTGAAGCTGTACTCCCAAACGCCTGGCTCGATGGGCCCGACCGTGACGCTCCACACTTCATTGGTGCTCTTGGTCATGCTGGCTTTTCCATCGGGCCATTGGCCGTTCACCACCACCTCGGTCGCTTTGGGAGCGCGCAGGCGAAACGTCACCCGGCGCTCCGCGGAAATTTCCGGCGAGCGGACCGGCGGCGGGCCTTGGTTGCGGCGAGGTGGCGCAGGATTTTGCGCCTGTGACGGAATAATGGTGGTGGCAAAGAATAGAAAGACAGCAATGGGGCCAAGTTTCATGGGTTAACGGGGAAAAACTTGGCGCGCCCCGGATGGTCTGGCAACTTCAATTTGCCAGGCTGCCAGCGGCAGGAAAAAAGGCGCGCCTTGAGAATCACGATCACTGTCGCGAGGACGCCACTTTCCTCGAAGTCAATTCCCAAAAGGAAATCCAGGTCTTCCCGTCGTCCGTCAAAAGTTCGACTTTCATTTTAAGCATCCTGCCATCAGGCGAAAACACGGCCGACGAGCGGGTTTTATAGGATTTGCCATTGCTCATGGTCATGGCGCCGGTCTCGGTCCAAGTGTTGTCGCGCTCGGTTGCCACGCTTCTCGAAACCACGCCCTCGTTGTCAAAAGACTGATGAATATACGTTTTCGTCATTGGGTCGTACCACAAGACCTCCATGCCCTTAAAAACCCTCTCTTTGCCTCCATAGACGCCTTTGTCCTCCGATCTGCTTTCCACAAAAAATCCATCGAGAGTGAGTTTCCCAACGGTCTTCCCGTGAAATTTGCCGCCCGGACCCAAGGGTGTTTCGCTTAAAGTTCCCTCGTAATTCCACTCCCCGGCAAATATGCCTATCTTCTTCTGCTCGGGTCCATGCGGCGGCCCATCTTGTGTCTGCGCCTCGGCAGGCCGAGCCACGAATAAGATCAAATAAATTCCGACCGCGAGCGCGGTACTCGCCGCGCTGACAATATTGAGCCTGGTTTGCATGGCTGCCTCGATCTTTCTTTTGTGGTTGAAGAAACTCGCCCGGACGCGATGACGCTCGCGCATCGGCGAGGTTTTTTGCGATGCGCACTCATATCGAAATCCATTCGCCCATCCAATCCGTTTCTCCAAGTCGATGTGACGCGCGCTCGGGGCAAACGGCTACTCGCCACGCTTCCGGTTTTGTTCCCGCCGGGCCTTGGCGATGCCCGGACCCGCCGTTCCGCAGAAGAAATCCTTGAAATGTGACTCGCAATCGTTACGTTCCTCCCCGGTTGCGCGCTTAGCTCAGTGGTAGAGCATTACCTTCACACGGTAGGGGTCGCAGGTTCAAGCCCTGCAGCGCGCACCATCTCGCTTTTGTGGCTCGGGACGTAGCGTAGCTTGGTAGCGCGTCTGAATGGGGTTCAGAAGGTCGTGAGTTCAAATCTCACCGTCCCGACCACTTAAAACAAGGGGTTTCGCTAAATTGCACGCCAATTCAAAACGCCTGTTTACCACTGGATATACCGCTTTTTCAGCCGAGTTTTTTGAGGAGACGGTTGAGGGAGATGTATTTGTAAAGGCCGACAATTCCTTCTGACTCTAGTTGCTCAACCGTCTTGCCGTCCTTCGGTTCGGGCGGTCCCGGAAGGTAGGTGTAGAAAAAATCTTCCTCGCGTTTCCAAAGGGGATGCCGGGCCGGCCTCCCTTCGCCGCGATGGCCTGGCAAAACGGGTCGCTGTCGTAGCCTTTGTCAGCGATCACCAACCTGTCCTGCGGCAGGACGATTTCTTGGGGGGCACGCACGTCGGCTTGGGAACCCGGTGCCAGAGTCAACTGCAACGCCCGGCCCCGATTGTCCACCAGCGCGGTCAGCTTGGTACTCAGACCGCCCTTGGTCCGCCCGAACCGCTGGTTCTCCGGTCTGCCAGCGGGATTGGCGGCACCCTGATGGACCTTGGTATGCGTCGCGTCCAGTGTGCCACGCTTCCCTAATTCGGTCCCTTCGAGTTGAAAAGCACGCCCTCGCACCATTATCTTTTGTTCCACCCGCCACCAAAACGCCCCGGTTTTTCAGCAGACCGCCTGGACCAGAAAGCGAGCAATCTTCTCACGTTCGCTTGGCTGGACACTTGGCTAATTTACAGGTGCTTTGTCACCCGCCTGGCTATCGCGGCGAGCTTGGTGTTCATGATGCCAGCTACTTGCAGCCCTTTGCTGTCAATGCCGTGCCGTGTGGCGAGCCAGGTCGGATAGTCATAAGCAAGCCACGTCTCGCCCGTCGCGTCCTGCCACACGAGCATTTTTAATGGCAAATCAATCCCAATCCTCTGGCTCAATTGCATCAACGGCGTGCCAGCTTGCGGATTGCCGAAGATCACGACTTCGGTGGGTCCGAGTGGCATGCCTGCTTCCCTCGCCAAAGCCGCGTGATTGATGCGTGCAAAAACCCGCATCCCGCTGGTGTTGATTTCAGCCACTAGTCGGTCCAGCGTATCGTCCGGCCCGAAGTCACTCCGACAGGAAGCCAGCCCCGCAGAGTCGCCGGGTGGCCCAATTGGGGAGACGGCCGATATCATAAAGCGGCTCTCTTGTGCATGCGAATCGTGTAATACGGAATAAACCCCTCGCCAGCGTCCACTTCCAACCGCTCTTCAAACCCCTCGTCCGTCGGGCGCAAAAGCTTCCGCGCGCGCTTCCAATGTCGGCCATGGTCCGGCGGCGCGTCCGCAAATTGCAAGCTCAGCTCAGCTTGCTCCACTTCATATTCATGAACGCCCCCGCTGTCAGTATAAGCCCGCCCGATGATGCCCCCGGTGGACCGGGCCGGCCCCACAATGACCAGCGCCCGGTGTGTATCCTGACGGCCGTCAGCGAGTGGATAGCTCGCCGCCATCCGCAGGGCAATAAACCGGCCACCCGCTTCGAAAGCCCCAATCACCTCTTTTTGAAACGTGTATCCGCTCGCCGCATGGCAACCTTCACCCTGAAAATGGCCCAGGAGAAATCGCAATGTCTTCAAACGTGGATCCGGCTGGTCGTGTTCGTGAACTGGGTCGTGTAAAAAGCCCCCCGCTTCGCCGGGGCTGATCAAGAGCGAGTCCGATCGCACCGCGGCATCTGCAAAGTTCAGCACCGCCTGCCAGTCGTTCTCACGCTCGACGTGAGCGAGCATCTGCTTCCGGTTCCCGATGCGCAACGACATCACTGGGGCGTGTTTGCACTGCCCCTGGCAACCGGTCGTTGAAATTGGCAAACCAGCCGTCCGGCTCGCGGTGACCATCGCCGTGTCAGAAACGTCAAAATCACGCGCTTGGCAGCACGGTCGCGCGGCGCAAAGATACAACCGGTTCCTCCCTTGGAGATATTCCTGGCTGGCCCGTTGCAGGCAGCCGTGCAATTCCTCGTCGGTCGGCGCCAGTTGGCGGTTATTCAGAAAATTGCGGAATTGAGCAAGGTCCTCTTGCGTCCAAACGCCTTCCACCCGCGCCAGAAAACCGGAGGCGTGGAAATCCAACTGGCCCAAAGTCCCGGCCGGGTCACGGGATTTTTCCCCCTGAAAACTCGACTCGGTTGCCATCAGCGGCAAGGCATCCGGCTCGTCAGGGAGCAGCACAGGTATTTCCATGGCATTCATCCTGGTTGATGACGCGCCTCGACCTCGGCCATCTTTCTCGCCAACTCGTCGGGGGTCAGGATTCCTTTTTGAAACAGGATAAACGCGAAGGCGGCGATCCAGCGCTCGTAATAGGTGAGCTTGCCAACCATCTCCGCGCCCAGCGACTCGACCCCGCGGCGTTTTTCCTCGGTGTTGAGGATTTTGTGAAAATCGAGCACATCCGCCAGCGCGTGGCAGCGCTTCTCCCACGGCTCAAGGACGTGGTCGGTGCGCTCGATCCGGTCGGCCGGCGCGCCGCCAACATCGTTCGGGAGTTTTTTTAACAACTGTTCCGTCTGGCTCATGGCACACTCCTGTTTTCAAGGCTGACTTGGACCACGCCAATCATCGCGTCGCGCGTGACCAGCGTGGCGAGTTGCTCTTCGGTAAAATCATCCGTCCCGGCGGGGCGTCGCGGCAAGACCAGATACCGCACCATGGCCGTGGAATCGCTGACGCGAATTTCCACATCCCCGGGAATCTCCGTGCCGAACTCGGCCAGAACCTTCCTCGGCTCTTTAACCGCTCGGGCGCGATAAGGCTTGGCCTTGTACCAGTCAGGTGGCAAGCCGAGCACGGGGCGCGGATAGCACGAGCAGAGCGTGCAGACGATCAGGTTGTGGATCTTGTCGGTGTTTTCCAATACGATGAGCTGGGTGTCGTCGTAGAAGCTGATGCCCAACTCCTCGCACGCGACGCGCCCATTGGCGAGCAAACGGGCGCGAAATTCAGGATCAACCCAGGCTCGCGCCACCACCCTCGCCCCCAGCGCAGGGTTGCGCGAGTCGAGCACCTCGATCTGCCGGCGAATCTCTCCCGCTGTGATGAGCTTCTTTTCGATCAACAATTCGCGGACGGCGGTCTCCATGATTTCATAATAACCGGTCGGCGCCTCGTTGGTGATCGTCGCATGGGGATGATCGTGATCGTGGTCGTGGTCATTCATGGTTCAAATCCTTTCCAGCCAGGTCTCATAAATTTCGATGCGCAGCCCATCTTGATCCGGTCCGCCATAGTCCGCCCACAGTTCCCGGAGCGGGATGGCCACCCGGTAATAGTGGCCTTTCAACCCTGCGTTTCGCCCGAAGCCCTCTTCCTCGTTGTTGACGCCCGGCGGGATGACCATTTCCACCAAACCGCGCTTGCCCCGGATGAAATGCGGCACGCGGTAATGGCCGACCGGATAACGAACGGCGACTTTCACCGCGTCGCCGGCTTTGAAAAGTGGATCCTCGCCGGTTGCTTTCACCACATGCAATGTCGT
>CAZMLP010000303.1:0-2627 GCA_964566745.1 uncultured Verrucomicrobiota bacterium
CGATTTCCGACTTGCCCGCCGTCAATGCGACGCTGAACTCTCTCAGCGCGCTCTTTCTCACCGCCGGGTTTGTGTTTATTCGCCAAGGCAAAAAGAAGGATCACAGCATCTGAATGCTTTCGGCCGTGGTTACTTCCGAGCTGTTTCTCGCGTGCTACCTCATTTATCACTTTTACGCGGGGCGCACGACGTTCAAGGGACCGGAGCTTGCCAAGAGGATCTATTTGACGATTTTGCTGACGCACACCGTGCTCGCGGTTGTCATCGTGCCGATGATTCTCGTCACCCTGAACCGCGCCATGCGCGCGCGGTTTGACAAACACAAGGTAATCGCCCGGTGGACTTGGCCGCTTTGGATGTATGTCTCGGTGACCGGCGTGGTGATTTATCTGATGCTTTACCAGATTTATCCGTCCCGTTGAGACGCCCCCCGCCTCCCACCCTCAATAAACGAGCAGGCCCAGCAGTTCCTCGCCGCGCGGCCCCAACTGCCAGCGATCCCCGTGCTTCACGACCAGCCGGCGGCACGGGTTGCGATTGTACTCGGCCTCATTCACGGCCAATCGCTGAAACCACCCGCCCGATTTCATCTCGCTCGCGGACCGCTGAATTATATTGAACGGGAGACCATTGAAATTTAGGGACACTTCGTAGCCCGCAATCCCCTCGCGCTCGGCGACCGGGTTCCGTTGCACGAGGGAGCCGTACCGCCGCAGCCAGGGAAAGCGCGTTTCGCGCACCATTACCCGGCACAATTCCGTTTGCGAGCGCATGAATTGCAGCAAATTAAAGCGCGCGCCGTGCTCGGCCTCCGCGAGGTAAAGCCAGCGCGGATCGATGCCGAGGAGATTCTTCCCGTTCCACATGCCGTGATCGTTCCGCTGGCCGGGCGCGTGGCGCTTGTGCCACTCGTCGAAGCGCTCGTTAATCACCAGATCATACTCCAAATGCACATGCGCCCGGTCTTTGGTGATGCGCTGGCGGGTGTTGCTGGTGCGTCCCATGCGCCCGATGGTGTCACCGCCCTTGACGCGCTGGCCCACCGCCAAACCGGGGCCGACCTGGCTCAAATGCGCGTAGAGCGAGTAAATCTCCAAGCCATCCACTTGATGCCTGAGAATAATGTAATTCCCGTAGTTCGAAAGTCCCGGCTGGCGGTTGACATAGGCAACCGTTCCGTCCGCCGTCGCCATCACCGGATCGATCGGCTCACCCTGGCGGTCCCGCTGCAGGCAACGGATGTCCAGCCCCTCATGCATCTGCCAGCCATCCGTCCGCACACAGCCGAACGCGCCTGTTGTCCAGGGTTTGCCGGGAGTGCCGACCAGGAATTTCTCGCCCCCGCCCTTCTCATAAAGGGAATGGTTCGCGGTCGGAAAACGAAAGGGTTGTGCCACCCCAAATGGAACCAACAACACAATGGCCGGGAGCAGGCCGGGCAGCAATCGAGTCATTTGTCTTCCTTGAAGAACGAGTCTTTTTGCACTTTCTTCGCCACGTTGTTCAAACCTTTGACGATGCGGTCCGCCTCCTCGCGGGAACAGTCAGGCGTAAAGGTCAGGATGCCGTCCCTGATGATCGAGTTGATCTTCGGCGCCCCCAGCCAGCGTGGCTGGGGAAAGCGCGTGAAAATCCCCATGCGACGGCCCCTGTTCGCGGAAGTGACATTCTCGAGCACCAGCCGCCCGTGAGCATCGAACAAAATCTGAATGACGAATCCCCCGCCTGTCTCCACCACGGCCGCCTCGCGCACGCTGCCCTCGTCCAGAAAGTCGGTCACCTCGACGGTGATTTGCACTGGACTGGCGCGAAGAATGGAAACGGTTTTGGTGCGCTCGGTCCCGTCCGGGTTGGTCTCCAAGTGAAGATCGAGGGCCGTGAGCATGTCGTCCTTCTTCTTCTTGTCGCCGGTGGATTCGCATCCCATTCCCAGCCCGAGAAGCAAACCGCACAAAATGATATTGAACGCGCCACGTCGAGACATCATAGTCGGCGTACAAAACTCAAACCTAACGGTAAAGTAAAGATCGATATGGGCAAGCAATCCAACAAGGTTCAAAAAAAACGTCGCCGTCTCAAATACATCAAGCGCAAGCGCGAGGCGGTGAAAGCGAAGGCGAAAAAGCCAGCCCCTGCGACAGCAGCGGCCTGATCTGGCCGCCCACGGCGGCTCCTCCTTGTTGAATTGGTTTGCCCACCGGTTGGAAACAGCCGGTGGGACGGCGCATCTTTTGCCAAATTAAACCGGGAGAAAGGATTTTCCCGCGCAGGCTGCGCGCCGTCCATTTCGGATAGCGGTCCGGCGCGTTTACTCCAATCCCAAGGTCTTGCGGCCTTCGGCGGTGATCATGGACTGATGCCACGGCGGGTCCCAAACGATTTCCACACTGGCGTCCTCGATTCCGGGCAATTCCAGCAATTTCACTTGAGCGTCGCCGGCAATGGCCGGGCCCATGCCACAACCGGGGGCGGTGAGGGTCATTTTGACAAACACTTTGTTCCCGCCGGTCGGAAGCGGCTCCAGCGCGAGGTCATAGACCAGACCCAGATCAACGATATTGACCGGTATTTCCGGATCGAAGCAGGTCCGCAAAACATCCCAGACCGCCTTTTCGTCCGCTGGCGGA
>CAZMLP010000304.1:0-3749 GCA_964566745.1 uncultured Verrucomicrobiota bacterium
ACGGCCATTCGCGAGACAATGCGCGCCCTGCGCGTGCGTTTTCCGGGCCGGCGGCTTTGGGCGATTTTTGAACCCCGCTCGAACACGACGCGCCGAAACGTTTTCCAGACCGAGCTGGTCGATGCGCTGGAGCGGGCCGATGTGATTGTGGTCGCGGAAGTGGCACGGCTGGAGCAGTTGCCACCCGAGCAACGGCTTAACCCGGAAAAGCTGATGATGGATCTCCGCCTCACCGGCAAGCCTGCCGCTTATTTGCCTACCGTCGAGTCGATCATCGAGCACGTCGGTCAGAACGCGAAGGCCGGGGACGTGGTCTGTGTGTTCAGCAACGGAGGCTTCGGCGGCATCCACGGACGCCTGCTGGAGCGGCTCGCGACGTCCGGGAGTTCTTTGAAAACATAATGGGCCACCACTCGGCGGACCCCCTTTTTGGTCACGAGTTTGCCTCCCGGCTTTCCGCCGCCTATTTGGCCGGCGATGGCTCGGCTGGTTTTGCGGAAGCCTCGTTGGTGACGCCTTGGGTGACCTTGGCCGCGTGATTGGTGAGGCTGCGGAGGAGGCGGGTCTTCAACACCGCGTAGCTGGCGTTGGTCACGCTCTCCAGTGATGCCCGCGCGCCGTCGAAATCCGAAGCCCCGATTTTCACGCGGGCAATATGCAAATAGATGCCCTCCCGTTCCTCGGGTGTGCCCGCGAGATTGAGCGCCACTTCCCACGCCGCCAGCGCGTCCTTCGTTCGCTGCGGCTTGATGCCATAATAGGTCTGGGCGATGTCGGTCGCCAATTGGAAGTCCTTGGGGTCAAGTTTTTGCGCCTTGCCGTATAATTCGAGAGCGCGATCGAACACCTGCTGCTCATTGATGTTGTAATATTCTTTCGCGTCCTTGCGGAAGAGATACACCACCGTGGCGAGATTATGGTAATAAACCGGCTCGTTGGTGTTCAGAGAAATGGCCTTGTCGTAATATTCAAACGCCTTTTTCACCGGACCATGATGGCCGTAGATGTTCGCGAGATTGTTCCAGGAGGCTGGATTGTCCGGCTCCAGTTTGCGGGCCGTGTCCCATTGCTCGATGGCCTCCTCCTCCTTGTTGATGTCGTTCAGGAAACTGCCGTAGGCCAGCCGGGCGCGAATGTGCTTGGGATGCCGGCGGAGAAACTCGTCGTAATGTTTTTCCACCACCTCGAAAACCAGCTCGACCTTTTGCCGCACCGCGGCCTCGGACATTCCCGCTCCCCTGGCGGCGAACGCCTCGTTCTCGCGAATGATCTTGTCCGCCTGCTTCTGGGCCGCGTCGTCCTCCTCCAGCAGCTTGAGATACTCCAGCTCCAGCGGATCGTCCGCTTTGGCAGGGGAGGAAATTACCACGCCTGGCCGGGCGGGCGCGCGATCGCTCTGCGCCGCCGGTTCCGCGGCGGCAAGCAACAGGCAAAACGCGCTGACGAGCATGTCGGTCACGCTGCTTAGACTAGCACCGCGCGCGGTTCGTTCACAACTCGCTTCTCCGCCGCTTGCCAAAACCATCGCCGCGGCGGAAAATGCGCGGGGAAATCAACAATTGAGTCATGGCCACCTACGTTTACGAGACGATACCGCCGAACGCCAAAACCAAGCCCCGCCGCTTTGAGGTGGAGCAGAAGATGAGCGACCCGCCGCTCAAAACTGATCCCGAGACCGGCCTGCCGGTCCGGCGGGTCATCATCGGCGGCAGCGGCATTGTGACGCACGGCGCCAGCATCCTCTCGATGAAGACCAAAAGCTCCGGCCGCTGAGCCTGTTGGTAGTGGTTGAGTTGGCGCCGCCCGCTGGGGTATGACGGGTGAAGCGATGTCCGACTCACTCGTCGTTAATGAAGTTTACGCCAGCTTGCAGGGCGAAAGCACTTTCGCCGGACTGCCCTGTGTCTTTGTGCGGTTGACCGCCTGCAACCTGCGCTGTTCCTACTGCGACACGGCGTATGCCTTCACCGAGGGCAAGCGCCAGTCTCTGGAGCAAATCCGCGCGCGGGTTCATGAGCTGGCGCAACCGTACGCCGGCGCGGGCACAACGGGGAAATTGCCGTTGGTGGAATTGACGGGCGGCGAGCCGTTGCTGCAGCCCGCCGCCGTGCCGCTCATGAAATCATTGTGCGATGACGGCTTCACCGTTCTCGTTGAGACGAGCGGGGCGCTGGACATTTCGCCGGTGGATCCGCGCGTTCGTCGCATCATGGATTTGAAATGCCCCAGTAGCGGGGAAGTGGCGCGGAATCGCTGGGAGAATATTCCGCATCTGCGCGAGACTGACGAGATCAAGTTTGTCATCGGCACGCGTGAAGACTACGAGTGGGCCAAGGAAACGGTGGCCAGGCGCCGCCTCGCCGCGATCTGCCCGTTGTTATTTTCCTGGGTGGCGCCGCTGGAACCGCATCAGCAGGACAAAGCGCTGAAACCGATTCCTCCCGGTCACACCCCTGTTTCCCGCAAGGAACTGGTGGAACTCATCATCGCGGACCATCTGCCGGTCCGTTTTCAGGCACAGTTGCATAAAATCATTTGGCCGCCGGATCAACGTGGCGTGTAAACGCGCAGGTAATGGCCCTTCCTTTTTTCACTATTGTTTTCCCGTGAGTCGCTCGCGCCAGGTTCTGGATCTGCTGCGCGACTACGAGTCGCGAAATGTGACTTTTGTGGACCCCGACGGCTGTTGGCCGATTGTTTGGGAAAGCGCCAGCGGCGTGCATGTCCGGGATGTGGATGGACGGCGTTATTTGGACCTCACGGCGGCGTTTGGAGTGGCGGCGGCAGGGCATGCCAATCCGCGCGTGACCCAAGCCGCCCGGCGGCAAATGACCAGACTCTTGCACGCGATGGGGGATGTGCATCCGCACGAACTCAAGGCGCGATTGGCGCGGGAATTGAGCCGGATCACTTTTGAGCGGTGGAGCGGGCCCAAAAATCGGATCCGCGGCAAAACGATTTTTTGCAATTCCGGCTTCGAGGCGGTGGAGGCGGCGTTGAAGACGGCGATGCTCGCCACTGGCAAGCCTGGGGTAATTGCCTTTGAAGGCGCATATCACGGCTTGGGGTATGGTGCTTTAAATGCCACCCATCGCGCCCATTTTCGCGGGCCGTTCGAGCCGCAACTGGGCCGTTTCGGGCATTTCGTCACTTTTCCGCCGCTTGATCGCCCGGATAGCTTGGGTGCCTTGGAATCCACTCTTGCCAAACTTTTTCGGCGGCGCGCCATTGGGGCAATTCTCGTCGAAGTGGTGCAAGCACGGGGCGGCATTAACGTGCCGCCCGCCGGATTTTTGCCATTGCTACGGCACGTCTGCGACCGGTCCGGCGCGCTCTTGATTGTGGACGAGATTTACACCGGTTTCGGCCGGACCGGGGCATGGTTCGCCTGCGAACACTATAACGTGATGCCGGACATGGTCTGCCTGGGCAAGGCGCTAACGGGCGGGTTTCCGCTCTCCGCTTGCGTCGGTCGTGCCGATTTGATGGACGCCGCCTGGCCTGCCGCCACGGGCGAGGCGATCCACACGAGCACCTTTTTGGGGCATCCGGTCGGCTGCGCCATGGCGTTGGAGCAGATTGCGGAAATTCGCCGGCTGGAATTGGTCAACCGAAGCGCTGCCCTCGGCAAAGTTCTTTTGCGCGAGTTGGAGCGCGTGGCGTCCAACGTGAGTGGTTATGAGGTCGGCGCGCGTGGACTCGGGTTGATGGCGGGGCTGGAACTGCGCGACCGGTCAGGAAAACCAGCG
>CAZMLP010000305.1:0-1508 GCA_964566745.1 uncultured Verrucomicrobiota bacterium
TACAGCAACACCGGGTTCATCATCCTGGCGCGCGTGGGGGAAAAAGTGACGGGCAAAACGTTTGGCGAGCTTTTGCAGCAAAGGATCTTCGACAAGCTGGGCATGCGACACACAGTTTACGAACCTGCCACAACCGCCGGAAACAACCACGCCACCGGGTATCGCTCGTTCGCTTTGGGCCCGCCGGAAGTTGCGGAGCCGGAGGGGCGCGGCTGGCTCGGCGGCGCGGGCGGAATTCGCTCCACGGCCGCGGACCTTTCGGTCTGGGACAAGGCCCTGGCCGAGGGAATACTGCTCAAGCCCGAGAGCTGGAAGCTGATGAAGGCGCCGGTGACGCTCACCGACGGGCGCAATTCCGAGTACGGCGACGGCATCAATGTGAACCAGAGGAACGGTTACACGACGGTGACCCACAACGGCGCGGTGTCCGGTTTCATGGCGGCCAACACCTTGATTCCCGAGACGCGCTCGGCGGTGGTGATCCTCTCGAACTGCGAGCAACCGCTCGGCGATCTGAAGCAGAAGTTGTTCGACCTGCTGACCACCCGCGTGGAGCACATACCGGTCGTCGCGGGCGACCCCGCGTTGGCCGTGGCCCAGGCGGTGTTCCGCCAGTTTCAGGCGGGCAAACTGGAGCGGTCCCGGTTCGGCGCGGAATATAACCGGTTCGTGACCGACAAGAAACTGGCGCAGGCGGCGCAACGGTTGCAAAAGCTCGGAAAGATCGCCAAGGCTGATGTGCTCAGCCGCGGCGAGCGGGGTGGCATGGAGGTGACAACGACACGAATCGAATGCAAAGGCGGGGCTTGCAAAGTATTGATGTACCGGTTGCCAAGTGGCGAGATTCAGGAGTATTTGATACTGCCGTGAGCAAAAGCGGACCCTGCCATCCGGACCGGCAAAATGACCATTTTGGGCCGAAATCAGGCTTGCATTACCCTTTTACTTCGTTAGTTTTGCCGCCCCGCTGCCGCTAGCAGGGGAAAACAGTTTTTAAAAACAACCGTAGTTATGTCTTCAGCCAACGCCAACGATCTTCGCCGCGGAATGGCGATCATTTACAACGGCGATATCGCCGTGGTGCTCGAAACTCAGCACCGCACCCCCGGTAACTTGCGCGCTTTCGTGCAGGCGAGCATCCGCAGCATCAAGACCGGCAAATCCTCCGACATCCGCTTCAGCTCCACGGAAAAGGTCGAGGTCGTCCCGATGATGACTCGGAAGATGGAGTTCAGCTACAAAGATGGCGAGGACTACGTCTTTACCGACCCGGAGAACTACGAGACCACCACGTTACCTCCGGAACTCGTCGGCGATGCCAAGAATTATCTGATCGAGAACGCGCCGGTGACGATGACCTACGTCGAGGACAAGGCGGTCTCCATCGAGTTGCCGTCCAGCGTGATCCTGACCGTGGCCGACGCCCCCGAGGGCATCCGGGGCGACTCCGCGAACAACGTCCAGAAGGCGGTCACCATGGAGACGGGCATCACGGTGCAGGCGCCGCT
>CAZMLP010000306.1:0-4228 GCA_964566745.1 uncultured Verrucomicrobiota bacterium
GGCGGATTTTCTGGTCGAGGCGTTGTTTCCGCCGGTTCCCATTTCCTCCCGGACTCCCCGGTTGTCTTTTAGGCATGCTCCGTTGCCCGCCACCTCCGTTTGGCCTAATATCCTTGTCGTTGCCGCCTGATCCGTGCTGAATTCACCATGAGTTTTTCGCCCCGTTTGGATCGCCTCCTTGTCGCCGCCGGTGATCTCTCCGCGTCCGACCTGCATCTGATCGCCGGCGTGCCACCCGCTTATCGCGTAAACGGGGAGATTATCCTGGCCGACCAGGACGCGCTGGCCGCTGACGAGATCGCCCCGATGGCCTACGGGCTGTTAAACGAGGAGCAGCGCCGCAAGTACGAGGCGGACTGGGAATTATGCGTGGCCCTCGCGCACAACCGCGCGGGCCGGATTCGCGCCACCCTTTACCAGCGCAACGGTCACCCGGAACTGAGCTTTCGTTTCTGCGGGGATCGCATCTGCACGCGGGAGGAACTGGGCTTGCCGCCCAAACTGGATGACCTCGCCCGCCGGCCAAACGGCTTGATCCTCATCACCGGCCCCACCGGCGCCGGCAAGACCACGACGCTCAATTATTTGGTGGACCTGATCAACAGCGAGCGGCGTTGCAAAATCATCACCATTGAAGACCCGATCGAATTCGTCCACCAGAACAAGCGGGCCATTGTGGTGCAACAGGAGGTCTTGACCGACACGCATTCCTTCAACCGCGCGCTCATCCACGGTTTGCGGCAGGACCCGGACGTCATCGTGGTGGGCGAAGTGAGGGATTATGACGCGGTGGCAACCGTGCTCACGGCGGCGGAGACCGGCCATTTGGTGATTGCGACCCTGCACTCGCCCAGTGTGGCGCACGCTTTGGAGCGGGTCGTCAGCGTGTTCGAGGGCAGCGCGCAGAAACAAATCATCCTGCAACTCTCGAACGCGTTGCAAGGGGTCATTGCCCAGGAACTTCTCCCGGCGGTGGACCGCGCGCGGCGGGTGCTTGCCTACGAGTTGCTGGTGATCAACGGCGCGGCCCGCAACATGATCCGCGAAAACAATTTGCACATGCTGGAAAACTGCATCCAGACCGGCGCGAAGGACGGCATGGTGCTTATGGACACCTGCCTCCACGAGCTTTACACCAAGTGCAAGATTAGCTACGATACCGCCCTCAGCCGCGCCCGGAACGTCGAACGCGTGGCCAAACGCGGGACCCGCTGACCGCTGTTAGTATCCGCGCGTGACACGCCCGTCGGGCGGGTGTCTGACCATTATGCTGGCTGCGCTCGCTGGAAATTTGGTCAAGGTCACCGCCGAGTTGATTTCGCTCGTGCTGGTGATCTGGTTTTTAATTCGTTGGCTTCGGGACACCAAGGAGGACGTTTCCGCTGTGCTTCTGCGCTGGGGACTGACGGCGTTCATCCTGTTGATGATGTTCCTCACGGCGATCACCGCCCGTGACCCCTTCTCCCAAATTGCCGCCATTCTCTTCGGCGCGGTCTGCGGCCTGGTGCTGGCCATATTGTGGGTGCCGACCATGTGCGATTTTGTAGGGCGTTTCTTTGCCTCGCTTTATGACGGCGGCAGCCAGGAGATCGAGCCGCAACCGCTCTACTCGCTGGCCGAGGCCAAGCGCAAGCGCGGCCAGTATCGCGAGGCGGTGGCGGAGTTTCGGAAGCAATTGACGATGTTCCCGGACGATTTAACCGGCCACCTGCTGCTGGCCGAGACGCTGGCGGAAAATCTCAACGATTTGCCGGGCGCCCACGCGGTGATTGAACAATGGCTGGCGCGGCCCGGAGCCTCGGCGGGAAACTTTGGCGTGGCGCTCAACCGCCTGGCTGATTGGTATCTGAAGGTCGGCCTCGACATCGACACCGCCCGCCTCTGTCTCGAGCGCATCAGCAATACTTTCCCCGGCAGCGAGGCGGCCTTGCTCGCCGCGCAACGGATCGCCCATCTCGGGGACATTGACATGCTCACCGGCAAGCGCGAGCGCCAGGCCATCACGATGCGTCAGGGCGTGGAAAGCCTCGGGCTGCGCGACGACACCGCCTCGTTGCGGCCCGCCGAGGAGGACCCTGCCGCCATCGCGGGAAAATATGTCACCCACCTCAACGAGCATCCTGGTGACGGGGAGACGCGGGAAAAACTGGCGGTGATTTACGCCGAGCATTACCAGCGGATCGACATGGCCGCCGACCAGTTGGAGCAGATGATCACCACGCCCAACCAGCCGATGAAACAAGTGGTCCACTGGCTGAATCTGCTCGCCGACTTCCACATCAAACTTGGCGCTGACCTGCCCGGCGCGCAGATGGCGTTGCAACGCATCATCGAACTGTATCCCAGGAGCGCCCCGGCGGAAAACGCCACCAAGCGCCTTGCGCATCTCAAACTTGAGCTGCGGGGAAAACAAACGAGCCAAGCGGTGAAGCTTGGCTCGTACGAGAAAAATATCGGACTCAACCGGACGTTACCGGACTAGCTGCAGCGCTATCTGCTTGTCGATCTCCGCCGCGAGGTCCACATCGCCTCCGCCGCCTTTGCGGTGGACTTGGACTGTCACGCCAGTGACCTTGGGCTCGACCTCTTGGACCTTCACATACACGGTCCGCGTGTCCACCTTGGCCCAAATCACATGGGAAATGGTGTTCTCGCCCTCGAGAGTGCCATTGCGCTGCAGCACCTCACGGGCCGCCTTCCACACCTGCTCGGTGGGCCGCTCGTAACGGCTTTCAATCTTGTCCTTGCCCATCGCCACGCCGCCGTGCGTGCTGCCGTCAATGGTGCTGTAGCAGCCGGTCGAGAGCGTCATTGCCAGCGCCACCCCTGCCAACGCCAAGAAATGCTTTTTCATTTGCTACCTTATGCATTCCGGTCGCGCGTATCGTCAAGCTTTTAGGGTAGCCGCGCTGTAACCGGATTGTTGCCAAACACGCGTCAAATCACTGGAAAATCGTTCCTATTTTTATGTAAAGCAAACTTGACAAATGACAAGTATGCTTTACCATGACGACACATGAATAATTGCTATCCTGAAGCGCTCCAAATCTCCCTTGGCAAAGCGCTGCGTTTGCATTTCTGGTCAATCGTGGCGGTGGTCACAGCCGCCCTCACCCACTGGATTTTCGGCCACCAACCGGCTTTGGATTCCATTTCGCGAACATTCATTGTCCTTGCCCCGTTGCTTCCGACGCTTCTTTTCGCCCGGACCATGGCCCGTTGGATTGCCGGCATGGACGAGTTGCAAAGCCGCATCCAATTGCAATCCTGGGTTGTCGCCTTGGCGGGCGCGCTGGGCTTGACCACCGCGATCAGCATGCTGGAGACGGTGAATGTCCACCCGATTTCCCAAAACCTGCACGGCCTGGGTTGGGAAGGCGCCTTCGTGGCGGTGATCTTCCTGCACATGGCGGCGAACGTGGTTCTGAACCGCCGCTACCGATGAAATCCCGCCTCCGAGAGTTGCGCGCAGCCCGGGACTGGTCGCAATCCGACCTGGCGGACAAACTGGGGGTCTCCCGGCAGACGGTGAACGCCGTGGAGACCGGCAAGTATGATCCCAGCCTGCCGCTCGCCTTCAAAATCGCCCGGCTGTTGAATTTGCCCATCGAGGAGATTTTCTCTTTGGAACTTGAGTGACCCGTGCCTGTTTCCATAGGGCTTTTGCGGGGTGCCTCAAGTGTCGCTGAAATCCCCTCGACACTCCGCTTGCGACCATTGAAACTGGCGGCATGGCTTTGCCCGCAGATTACCACATGCACACGCCGCTTTGCCGGCACGCCGTTGGAGAGCCGACGGAATATGCCGCCCAAGCCGCAAAGCTCGGTCTCGCCGAGATCGGCATGTCGGATCACAACCCGATGCTCCGGGACGACTACGATGACTGGCACATGCGCCAGTCCGAACTCGACGAGTATGTCGAGAAAGTCCGGCACGCGCAACGAGACCATCCCGGCCTGGCCATCAAGCTTGCCCTGGAAACCGATTATCTGCCGAGCCACGTTGATTGGATTCGCGAGCTGGCCGCGCGGCATCGCTGGGACTACCTGATCGGCTCGGTCCATTACGTCACCGACTCGTGGGATCTGGACAACCCCAAGCGCATGGACGAATGGCGCAAGAGCGATGTGTTTGAGGTCTGGAGCGCTTACTTTGACCGCCTCACCCAGGCCGCCGAGTCGGGGCTTTTCGAGATCATCGGGCACACGGACTTGTGCAAGAAATTCTG
>CAZMLP010000307.1:0-5228 GCA_964566745.1 uncultured Verrucomicrobiota bacterium
AATCTCGCCCGGAATGCAGGCAATGGTTGCTTCGCCAATCGTGACCAGCGCCACCTCGGTGCGCATCTGCTTCCAGTGCGGCTGGCCGCGATCCAGCACGCCGAGCAGTGGCGCCAGCAGGAAGCCATTGTTGTCCAGCGGCAGGTTTAATGTTTTGGCGCGGACGGAAATCGGCGTATTCGTCACAGCCACCGCGTTGGTTCCGGCAATGCGCTCCAGCACCCGCTTCGCGAGATTCTCACCCACGGCGCGGGCCTTGTCGTGCGAAGGCGTCGAGTATTCAAGCACTTGATACGGATCGGTCACCGTCACGGTCGGATGCGTGGTCATCAAACCGCCAACGGCGCCGTTCACAAAAATCGGGATGCCACCCAACCCGGCGATCTTGGTCTGGCCATTGCGGGTGATCCCCCGCTCCAGCGCGTCGCGCAGGTAACCGGGAAAATCCGCCGTCAACTCGGTGTTGCCAGACCAGGGTGTTTCCGGATGGTTGCCCCAGCCCACGAGTGTGCCGAGGGTCTTGCCCTCCGCGACACTGGTGAAATGCATCACGCGCAGGTCCGAATCAAACACGATGGGCTTCCGCGTGTCCTTCACCAAACCATCCGGCGGCGTGGTGATTTCATGCAGCGCCAGACGCGCCGGTTGCAGCGTGCCGACGGCGTCGCCCAGCGCTTTCGCAGCCGCGGCGCGCACTTGCTCGAGATACACCGGGTCCACGCCGCTATGAAAGGGATCAGGCCCCCAAAGTCCCATCAGGTCGGGCGTGGAGTGGTTGTGGGTCGAGCAAATGATGGTGTAATCCAGCTTCCAGGCGGGATCGAGACGGCGGCGCACGTTAATCACGTCGTCATGGAAAAACCCGATGGAGTCGAGCGCCACAATGCCAAGCCGCGTGTGGCCGTCATCGATGACACCAGCGACCGCCCAGAGATCGTCGTGGATTGCGGTCGCCGCGCGATGCGAACTGAACCCCGCCATCCAGACCGGGTGCTTGGGGTCACTGAGGTCGGGATTGATCTTCACCCGCGCGAAGCCAGCCCGGAGCGGTCGCGGCTCGGACCGCGCCTTGGCCCCGTCAATCGTCAACGCGACAGAATAGCCGGGATTGCGATCGCGATACGCGTACCAGGCGCGTCCCAGCACGGCCAAAACAAGAATCAACAACAACGCGCCCGTCCCGAAGACGACGCGCTTGATCCATCGAGCAAAAAATCCAGACGATGCCATTTGATTCGAGGAAGCGTAACGGAACCTTTGGTCGCGCGGAAAGCACGGAAAGTGCTGATTCTTGTGCGTGGTGAAGCAGCGCCCGTTTACGACCAAATTCTCATCATGCAGCCAATCTTGGTTGAAAAGGAACGGTCATCGAATTCAAAAAGCAATATTTTTTGAAAAACAGCACGAAAACTTTCAAAGCGGCAAATACTCCTCGCAAAACCCTGTCTTTTTGGTGCTTGGCCGCCTCGCTGCTGGGAACGGATCGATTGCAATTCCCGGGTTGAACTCATGCCTTTGGTGGCGAGTGGTTTTCCTCCTTTCCGCAATCCTTTCGGGGGTTCCCGCGCATGCCGGGGTGTATCAACCCATCGACACTTTGGGATTGCCCTATGGTCTCACCCATCTGCCGCCCGCGACCGCGTATCTAAACCTGCCAGCCACCAACACCGGCGCGATTCCAGCTCTCCTTTCCCAAACCAGAGCCTTTGGGGACGTCGCGACGCTGGTGCCCGCGAGCGGTTTAATCCCGTACGGCGTGATCGTGCCGCTCTGGTCAGACGGCGCGCTCAAGTCGCGGTGGTTCGCCCTGCCTGGCGATGGGGTCGCGGCGCAAATCGGTTTCACCCCGGCAGGTGAATGGTCCTTTCCGGACGGCACGGTGTTCATCAAACATTTTGAACTGGCGACCGACGAGACCGCCCCCACCGTCCGCCGCCGTTTGGAGACGCGCTTCTTGGTTCGTCAAGCGGGCGGTGGAGTATACGGCGTCACTTATCGCTGGCGCGCGGACAATTCCGACGCCGACCTGCTTTCCGGCGCGCGCACCGAGGATATTACCATCAAGACCGCGAGTGGCACCCGAACGCAGACCTGGTATTACCCGAGCCGCCAGGATTGCCTCGCTTGTCACACAGCGGTCTCCGGTTACGTGCTGGGACTGAAGACGCGTCAATTGAACTGCGCTTTCACCTATCCGGGCTCCGAAGTCACGGACAACCAGTTGCGCACGCTTAATCAACTCGGCCTGTTCTCTCCGGCCATCACCAACGAAAATGACATTGCTGCCCTGCCCCGGCTTTCCGCGCTTACGGACTCCACCGCCAGCCTCGAGGAGCGTGCCCGCTCCTATCTCGATGCCAATTGCGCCCAATGTCATCGACCCGGGGGCACGGGTCCAACCTTTGACGCCCGCCACAGCACGCCGCTTGCGAATCAACACCTCATCAACGCCACTCTGGTAAAGGGTAACGTGGGCGCGGATAATGCGCGCGCGGTCGCTCCGAAAGACATCTGGCGCTCGGCGGTTTACTTCCGCATGGGCACCACGGACCCGCTCGCGCAGATGCCCACCCTCGCGCGTAATCTGGTGGACACCAGCGCGCTCGCGGTTCTCGCGGACTGGATCAATAGTTTACCCGGCATCCCCGCGCTGGCGCCACCGGTGTTCACGCCGACAGGTGGATCGCTGGTCGCCGGGCAAACCGTCGCCATCCAGGCCACGAACCCGGCCGCCCAGTTTCGCTACACGCTGGACCGCACTGATCCAACCACCAATTCCCCGCTCTATGCTGGCGCCATCCGGCTCACCAATACCGTCACGCTCAAGGCGCGCGCCTTTGCGGACGGCTTTGTGGACAGCATTGTCTCCTCGGCGGTGTTCGCGGTTAAGGCGGGAGTTGCGCTGGGAAACCCCACATTTGGCGCCGATGGCCGGTTTCAGTTCAACGTGACGGCGACAGCGGGGAAAACCTACCGGCTCGAGTCTTCCACTGATTTCGCGCAATGGACCATTCTCGGCACCAACGTTCCTGCCACTGCTGTTTTTGAGCTTCTTGATCCGTTGGCCCCGGAGCAACCGCGTAAATTCTATCGTGTGATCCAACAACCCTGATAATGCCAGGTTAAGCATTACTAAGCGCGAACCGTCTTCATCCGTTATCAAGAGCGCGTTTCCCATCAAGTTCGCGGCTCCTCTCCTCCCCGTTTGTGTCTTTGTCTCGGGCGTGGCCGGGTTGGGCTACGAGATTATTTTCTCCCGCTCGCTGGCTATTTTCCTCGGCAGCGATGGCCACGCGATCATCGCCGTGCTCGCGGCTTTTATGGGTGGCCTCGCGATTGGCAACGCCGCGCTCGGCCGTCGGGCGGATCGCGTGCCCCGCCCGCTTCATTTTTATGCGGCGCTGGAGGCGGGCATCGGTCTCTACGCGCTGCTGTTTCCCACCTTGCTGGCGATCGCTGAGCCGCTCTTTCGTCACACCAGCGCGTTCCTCTCCGGCGGCCCGGCAACTTTACTCCCGCTAAAACTCGCGTTCGCAATCATGCTGCTGTTGCCGCCCACCATTCTGATGGGCGGAACCTTGCCGACGTTGGCGAGGGCTATGACGACGGATTTGCCCCGGCTCGGCAGCAAGTTGGGCTGGCTCTATTTTCTAAACAGCCTTGGTGCTGCCATCGGCTGTCTGCTGGCGGACTTTCTGCTGATTCCAGATTTCGGCATCGTCGGAGCGCTCCACTTCAACGCCGGCTTGAACTTCGGCGTCGTGCTGCTCACCAGCCTCGCTCTTGGATCTCGGCCGTTGGTTGACCGGAATGAAGATCCTGCCACTCAAGCCTCTCCGGTGCCACCGCCCGCCGCTCAATCGGCATCCATTTCTGCCAATTGGTTGCTGGCGGCGGCGGCGTGCTCCGGATTTGCGGGCATGCTCTGCGAACTCGTTTGGACCCGCCTCTTGGGATTGATCCTTGGCTCCGCCACGCATGCCTTTGCACTGGTTGCCGCCATCTTTATCGCAGGCCTGGCTTGCGGCGGCTGGCTGGTTCATCGACGCGTCACTCACCATCCCCTGCGCTGGTTCACGCGAAGCCAATTCATCCTCGTCGCGGTAATTCTCCTCGCGCTGCCCGCGTACGCGCGGCTGCCATGGCTTTTCACCCAAGCCACCGATTGGCTGCCGCGAAACGACCCCGGTTATCGCCTGTTTCTCGTCATTCAAGCACTGTTCGCGGCGGCGGTCGTTTTTCTGCCCGCCCTGCTTCTCGGAGCGTCCCTGCCGCTCGTCGCCCAAGCCATCACGCAAAAACTGGCCGAGGCCGGGCGTAAAACTGGTGTGGTCTTCGCTTGGAACACCATTGGGGCGGTGCTGGGGATTGTCGTCACCGGCATGTTCTTGCTTCCGCGCATCGGCCTCGCCGCGACGCTCGGCGTTGGAATCGGATGCACCTGTCTGGCCGCCACGTCGATTCGCGGCCCTTCCCCTCGGTTAGTCGCGAGCCTGGCGTCGCTCGTGGCGCTTCCACTGCTGAGTGGCTGGCTTTTTCAAGCCGCCTGGGCGCGCTCTCTCACACTCGGCCTTTGGCGCTTGCCGGGGACGGTTCACTCGCTCGCCGAGTTCAAAACCATTACCGCACAAAACCAGATCAAATTTTACGCGGATGGCGCGGCCAGCACTGTTTCCGTGAACGCGTGGACCGAGCACGGCCATGAGGAATTGAACCTGCGCGTCAACGGCAAGCCGGACGCCAGTTCCGCTAACGATCTTCCCACGCAGTTGCTGCTGGGTCACCTGCCGATGCTCCTCCGCCCCGAGTCGTCGCGCGCGCTCGTCATTGGCCTGGGAAGCGGCATCACTTGCCATGCGATCGCCACCCATCCCGCCATCAACACGCTCGATGTAGTCGAAATCTCGCCCGAGGTGGCGCGCGCCGCCCGGTTGTTCGCGCCGTTCAATGGCAATGTCCTGGACGACCCGCGCCTGCGCCTCGTCGTGGATGACGCGCGGTCCTTTCTCCAACGTGCCAATGGCGGGTATGACATCATCGTGAGCGAGCCATCGAATCCATGGATTGCCGGGGTCGCCGGGGTTTTCACCCGGGAGTTTTACGAGCACTGCCGCGCGCGGCTTCAACCGGACGGTCTCATGGTCCAGTGGATTCATCTCTACGACAACAGCCCCGCCGCGCTCGACCTCGTCCTGCAAACCTTCGCGTCGGTCTTCCCGCAAATGGGC
>CAZMLP010000308.1:0-3482 GCA_964566745.1 uncultured Verrucomicrobiota bacterium
GTCTCGCCCTTGATTCTGGCCACCAAGCCATAGGAAACGGGAACCCGGGGAAACGGGCCGAACACCGCTTTGATCTTGGCACGGGGAAACGGGCGTGCGATTCTCGCCAAACGCCCGTTTTAGCCATGTCGAAGCACCGCCTCCCGGAGTTCATCACAACCGAGTCCGAACTGGACGAGGTCTTGACACGTCCTTCGGCGGCGCTGGTGTCTTTCATCAAATCCGTCGCCAGCCCGCTGCTGATTTTAGGCGCGGGCGGGAAAATGGGCCCCACCCTCGCTGTGCTCGCGCGCCGCGCCGCCGAGGCCGCCAGTCATCCGCTCGAGGTCATCGCGGTCAGCCGGTTCAACAACTCGGAGGCGCGCCGGTGGCTTGAGGATCGTGGCGTCAAAACAGTCTCCTGCGACCTTTTGGACATCGGTTGTTCATGCGCGCTGCCCGACGCGGAAAACATTTGCAGCCTCGTCGGCCTGAAATTTGGCACCGCGCAAAATCCCTCGCTGACTTGGGCCATCAACACGGTCACCACCTCGCGGATCTGCGAACGCTATCCGCGCGCCCGGATCGTCGCGCTTTCCACCGGTAATGTTTATCCGTTCAGCGAGGTTGCCCGGGGCGGCAGTCGCGAGGACGATCCCTTGACTCCGCTTGGCGAGTACGCCAACGCCGCCATCGCCCGCGAGCGCATCTTCGAGCATTACTCCCGGCAGCAAGGTACTCCCGTCGCGTTGATCCGGCTTTTTTTCGCCGTGGAGCTTCGCTACGGCGTGTTGGTGGACATTGCGCGGGCGGTCCAGCGGGACGAGCCCATTGACCTCGCCAACGGGTCGATCTCCTGGATCTGGCAAGGCGACGCCAACGAAATGATCCTGCGCTCCCTCGCCCTTCCTCGCTCTCCCGTCCCGGTATGGAATCTCTGTCGGCCGGAAATCTATTCCGTGCGCGCCGTGGCGGAGCAATTCGGTCAGTTGCTCGGCAAAACGCCCCGCTTCACCGGCGCCGAAAGCGGCACCGCCCTGCTGGGCAACTCCCATCCCCTCTGCGAAAAACTCGGCCCGCCTTCCGTTCCGCTGGAAACGATGGCGCGCTGGATCGCGCACTGGATGAAACTTGGCGGCCGCAATTTGGAGCGCCCCACGCATTTTGAAACCCGCAACGGGAACTATTGACTCGCTCCGCTCGCGCTTGGCCGCGGGACTGGTCATACCGGCCTGCCCGCTTGCGTTGACCGCGCGGCGGCGATTGGACGAGCGCCGTCAACGCGCCCTGGCCCGCTATCACCTCGCGGCGGGCGTGGGCGGGTTTGCCGTTGGCGTCCACACCACGCAATTCGCGATTCGCGATTCCAAGATCGGCTTGTTCCAGCCCGTGTTGGAATTAGTCGCCGGTGAATTAAAGGAATCACATGTGGTTCGCGTCGCGGGCGCGTGCGGGATGACGAAACAAGCCGTCGCCGAGGCGACGATGGCGCGGTCACTGGGATACGAGGCCGCTCTGCTCAGCCTCGCGGCTTTGCCAAAGGCGTCGGACCGTGAATTGATCGCCCACTGCCGGGCGGTTGCGGAGGTCATTCCCATCATCGGATTTTACCTGCAACCGGCGGCAGGCGGACGCTTCCTTCCCTGCTCGTTCTGGCGGCGTTTCGCGGAAATCGAGAATGTCGTGGCGATCAAGATCGCCCCGTTCAATCGCTACCAAACCCGTGATGTTGTCCGCGCTGTGGCCGAGAGCGGTCGTGATGACATCGCGCTCTACACCGGCAATGACGACAATATCGTTGCCGATCTTTTGACGCCGTTCTGCTTCAGCGTCGGAAAGAAAACCGTGGAACGGCGGATTGTGGGCGGTCTGCTTGGCCATTGGGCAGTATGGACGCGCCGTGCTGTGGAGTTGCACGCCGAATGCCGGAAGATCGCGTTATCTGGCAAAGCGGTGCCCGCCGAGTTGCTGCGCCGCAACGTCGAGGTAACGGACATGAACGCCGCTCTCTTCGACGCCGCGAACGGATTTGCCGGTTGCATCGCGGGTATTCATGAAATTTTGCGGCGGCAAGGACTGCTCGCGGGCATTTGGTGCCTGGACCCGCGGGAATCACTGAGTCGCGGGCAGAAGGCGGAACTGGATCGTGTCAGCATCGCGTATCCACATTTGCGTGACGATGATTTCGTGAGGCAACATCTCGACGAGTGGTTGCGACCCTAAAAGGATTGCATAACGGAGGCGGTTGGTGTCTTCAATTTCACCGAGTCGAGAAAGACCGAGATGAAAGAAATTATTCCGTCCCCGGCCGCCATCGTCCGTAATGACCAGGCGGCCATTCAAGCCCTCTTCCAGCAACACGTGGTCCCGAGCTACGCGCGCTTTGAACTCGCGCTCAGTCACGGGAGCGGCAGCCACCTTTGGGACGTCACCGGCAAGCGTTACCTCGACCTCGGCGGCGGCATCGCGGTGTGCAGCCTGGGCCACGCGAATCCGGAAATCACCGAGGCGCTCGTCCAGCAATCGCAACGGCTCGTTCACATCTCGAATCTCTACTACCACGAGCCGCAGGGCCGGCTGGCGCAGGCGCTGGCCAGGCTCATCGCGCCGGGCAAGGTTTTCTTCTGCAACAGCGGCGCGGAGGCGAACGAGGGCTTGTACAAGCTCGCGCGCAAGTTCGGCCACGACGAGGGGCGGTTTGAAATCCTCACCGCGCTTAATTCCTTTCATGGGCGGACGCTCGCGGGCATCTCCGCCACCGGACAGGACAAGGTCAAAAAAGGATTCGAGCCGATGGTGACCGGGTTTCGGCATGTGCCCTATAACGACCTGGAAGCGATGCGCAATGCCATCTCGCCCGCGACAGTGGCGATCCTGATCGAAGGCGTCCAGGGGGAAGGCGGCATCACCCCTGCCACCGCGGAGTATCTCTTGGGCTTGCGCGCCCTGTGCGACGAAAAGAAGTTGCTATTGCTCATGGACGGCGTGCAGTGCGGCCATTTCCGCACCGGCCGGTTTCAAAGCTTTCAACGCATTCTCGAGGGGGTGCCCGGCGGGGAAAAATTCCTGCCGGACGGCGTCGCGATGGCGAAGTCGCTGGGCGGCGGCTTTCCCATCGGCGCCTTTTGGGTGCGCGAGCCGTACGCGGACCTCCTTGGCGCCGGCACGCACGGCACCACCTACGGCGGGACACCGCTGGGGTGCGCGGTGGCGTTGCGCATCCTGGAAGTCGTGGAGCGGGACCAATTGGCGAGCAACGCGCGCCAAGTTGGCGACTACCTGTTGACCGAGATGCGCCGGATGGTGGCCACCTACCCCGGTGTGCTAACCGGCGTGCGGGGCCTCGGCTTCATGATTGGATTGGAATTGCAGGAACGGGAAAAGATTCGCGCCTTTGCCGGCAGCGACAAGGCCTCCTCGATCCAATTGGTGAACCGTTTGCACGAGGCTGGTGTGATGGTGATTCCCAGCGGCACTCAAGTGATCCGGCTCCTGCCCGCGCT
>CAZMLP010000309.1:0-5747 GCA_964566745.1 uncultured Verrucomicrobiota bacterium
GGGCCCGCCGTTGAAACTGAAAGTGAGCGGGCGTTTCGCGCGATCTGTAACTCCTTTGCGCGTGTAGGCAATATAGAATACCGAGGCCCGCGGCGTGCCATCCGATTTGAGCAACGGCAGCATGCCCGTCTCCACCGTGTAATCCACCTTCTGCCCCGCGATTGTGACCGAGTAATCGTTGGTCACGGCTTTGGACTTCGCGTCCGGCAACTGAAAGGGCGACGACTCGGCCTTGGCGGGCGCGGCATTGGTTTTGTCACCGGCCTTTTCGCCAGCCGGCGATTCGGCGGCGCGGGCGACCAGCATGCTGGCGCAAAGCGAGACAGTTACGAATAACTTCATAGTTTTATTTGGGGCCAAAACAATAAACCGACCCGTCATCCGAGCCAACCACCACCCGTTGATCCGCCACCGCCGGGGAGCTTCCCACAGGCTGACCGATCTCATACGACCAAAGCTCTTTTCCATCGGCCAGGGACACGAGGTAGAGCTTCCCGTCGTCCGAGCCTACCACGACCTTGCCGTCGCACACCGCCGGGGAACTATCGACCTTTCCGCGCGTCCCGAAAGTCCAGACGACAGTGCCGTCCGCGCGATTCACACAATGCAATCGCTTGTCCCGCCCCCCGAACACGACTTTGTCCAGCGTCACCGCCGGGGAGGAAAAGTAAGGAAAGCCGCGATCCCGGTAAGTCCAGGCGGTTTTGCCTTCACCCAAATCGATGCACAGGAAGGCGTTTTCATAATGGCCGAAGTAGGCGCGATTGTCGGCCAGCGCGGCCGAGCCGGCCACATACGCGCCCGCGTCGATCTCCTTCACCTTTTTGCCTTCGGCCAGGTCGAGCACATGCAGAATGGCGTCGCAGCCGCCGAAGACCGTCTGGCCATTGGCCACAGCGGGCGAGCCATTGATATAGTTGCCGGTCTCGTACACCCAATTGCTCTTACCGGTGCCGCTATCGACACAATGCAGCTTGAAGTCGTAGCTGCCGACCAACACCCAGTTCGCGCCGCCCTTCGGGGATTTTATCCAGTTGGGCGCGCCGAGAATTTTGTCACCCGTCTCGTATTTCCAGAGTAGCTTGCCGCTCGCCGCGTCGAGCGCGTAGAGGAAGCCATCTGTCGCGCCGCAGAACACCTTGCCATCCATGACCAGCGGTGACGACTCCACCTCGGCCCCGGCCTTGAACGACCAAAGCTTTTCCCCGTTGGCGAGATTCAGCGCGTAGAGGTTGCTGTCCGTGGAACCGATGAAAACTTTGCCGCTGACGATGGCGGGGGAAGAGCGCACGACGGCCCGTGTCTTGAAGGTCCACGCGAGTTTAAGCTCGGCCGGGAGCTTGCCGCCCGCGACCCCCAGCAGGGAGGGCCCGGCGCGAAACATCGGCCAGTCCGTGGGAGACGCGGGCGCGGACTCCGCGCGAGCCAAAACAAGCGCTCCAAGGAGCCACGCGGTCAGCCCCAAACCCGCCCATGCCCGGTATGTAAAGTGGAGGCTCATGCGCCGGTGCCACCGAGTCCGCAATGCCGCGCCTTGGCAGCCAGCGCGCGGCCCGTTGTCATGGCCGAACTATCCACCGGCGCGCCCCCGTTGGCAAATGAATACTACCTACACGTATCAATTGGGCAAAGTCTGGGAATGCGTTGACACGCAAAACGGTCCCGCCGATTATTCTGTCCGTCGAGGACAAGTCATTATGCAGGATAAACACAGTCGTTTGCTGACTTCAGAGACAGCACGGAAACGCCCTAAAGAGCGGTCCATTTGGCTGCTACTCGCTTTGTTTGTTTTGCAGTTAGTTTTTGCCAGGGGCTTGGAAGCGCAAACTAATGTGGATTGGCCGCTTCTCTCGTTCGAGCTGGCGAGCACGAACATATTCCTCGGTCCGACCAGCATCACCCATGCAGGGGATGGAAGTGGGCGGCTTTTCGTGACGGGGCGTCTGGGGCAGGTTTGGATAATACAGAATCGTCAGATGGAGTCGAAGCTGTTTTTGGACCTTAGCGACCGAGTTGCAACGTTTAGCGAGCAGGGTCTTTTGAGCCTTGCGTTTCCTCGCGGATTTTCTACGAACGGGCACTTTTACGCGTGCTATGTACGGTCAAGTGACGGTGCCCTCACGGTTTCCCGTTTTAACGTGTCGACGGACCGAAATTTGGCGAATAAAGATAGCGAAAGAACCGTCCTCGCAGTTCAGAAGCCTGGCGGCGTTTTCAACGGCATCCACAATGGTGGCCAGCTTGCCTTTGGCCCGGATGGATTTCTGTATATGGGAATTGGCGATGCCTCGTACGGACAAACAGCCCAGGATAAAAAACAACTCTGGGGGAAAATATTGCGAATTGATGTCGAAACCGGCGGTGACACATATGTAATTCCGAGCGACAATCCATTCGATGGCGACCCTGAGTACGCCCCCGAAATTTGGGCATTGGGACTTCGCAATCCGTGGAAATTTTCGTTCGACCGGCTCACCGGGGATTTATTCATCGGAGACGTGGGGGATTCCACTTTTGAGGAAACCGATTTCCAGTCCGCAGGTGCCGGTGGCGGCCAAAACTATGGTTGGCCGACTTGGGAAGGGCCTTTCAGCTACACCAATCGTCCCACCGTTATGAATCCGGTTGCACCCATTGTTTTCTACCGTCATGGATCGCTCTCTGCTGCGGCGGCGTGCGTCACCGGCGGTTATGTGTATCGCGGACCCGCAGAACCTCGCATGGACGGAGTTTATTTTAATGGAGATTTCACGACGAGCGTCATCTGGGGATTAAAGCAGGTCGGTACGAATTGGCAGTCACAAGAATTGTTTCGTGCCACTACTTTTGATCCGCGGGCCGCCTTTTCCACCTTTGGAGAAGGTGAAGATGGCCGCCTCTATGTGGCAAATTACTACACGGGGGCTATTTTTGAGTTGCAGGATTCCCACAAGCCTTGGCCCCCCAGCTTTCTCCCTGCTTCCGGGGTGATTTTCTCGAATAGTGTCATTGTCAATTGTCGAACTCCAGGTGTCACTGTCCACTACACAACCAATGGCGAGGATCCCACCGAGACAGATCCATTTATCATGCCCGGAGACTCCCTTCCGGTCACGGTAGGCCTGACCAACAAATTGCGCGCTTTCCGGGCGGATTTGGCTCCCAGTGACGTGGTGACCGGTGTGTTTACAAAAAAAGCGGGCACGCCCGTGTTCACCCCGCCGGCTCAACCAATTCCCGACAACACACCGGTGATAATCAGTTCGGTGACGCCTGGCGCCAGCATGTATTACACAACTGACGGGAGCCTGCCCACGACCAACTCCACGCTTTACTCCGTGCCCTTACTGGTGAGTGGAGGGACAAATCTCTCCGCGATTGCGGTGGTGGACGGGTTTGACAATAGCGCCATTGGCACAGCCCAATATTCTCGTGCTGTGGTGGCCAGACCAACGTTTTCTCCCACCAACCGGGTGGTCACCAATGGCATGCCCGTGACTATTTCATGTGATACACCGGGAGCGTTACTTTTCTATACCTTGGACGGATCGCCTCCTTCCACGAATTCCGCGATGTACACGAAACCCGTGAAAGTGGACGGGCAAACCATATTGTCCGTGTACGTGGTGGCGCACGGTTATCAAGACAACGCTGTACTGATCAAATATTCGCCAGCGTTCACAGAAGCACCGGTTGTGAGCCCCAAAGCCGGAGCGGTTGCTTACGGAACCGCGGTCACCATTGCTTGCGCGACTCCTGACTCCACCATCTACTTCACGACAGACGGCACGGTTCCGAGCACCAATTCCCCGGTTTACACCGGGCCGTTGGTAATTCGTGAAGATACTATCCTTAATACCCTGGCAACTAGTGCTGGATATGGGGCGAGCTTCGGTTTGGCGAAATATACTTTGGTCCAGGCCAAAACGCCTGTTTTCCAATCGAGCGTTATTGCCTCTTCCAGCAACCGATTTGTTACCGTCAGTTGTGCCACAACTAATGCGATGATCCGGTACACGCTTGATGGCTCCGATCCAGACACCAATTCGCCGATTTATTCCCGCCCCGTATCCTGCGTTGGGCCTGCAACTCTGAAAGCGCGCGCCTATGCCCCGGAACTTGATCCCAGTGATGTTCAAAGCCAGTTTTTTGGACTCGTGGATTTGGCGCGCACAGTTGTAACGACATTCGCAGGCCGGACGAAAGCGGGCTTGAGCAACGGGCTGGCCCGGGTGGCCATGTTTAACAGCCCGGAGGCTATTTGCATCGGGCCCTCAAACAGTTTTTATGTCGCCGACACCGGAAACAGCCAAATTCGAAAAATCGACTCGTCCGGCTTGGTTTCTTCTTTCGTCAGTTCGAATATCTTTTCACCGACCGGCGTGGGCATCGACAAGGCCGGAAACATGTTCGTCAATGAGGTTGGCTTCTGTAATCAAGCATGCAAGGTTGACAGCAACGGTCTGGTCACGGTCATTGCCAGTTTTAATAACTGTGGCGCGCCTGGCGGCCCCTGGCAATTGGAGGTTGATCCTTCGGGGAATGTCTACCTCGGCGTTTCCTCGGTTTTAGTCAAGATTCCACCGGAAGGTGAATTTGTGGTGGTTAATTCCCTTGATAATGAGTATCTTGTCACACCTCGGATTGGAGTTGGAATAAGCGACGCGGGCGGTATTTTCCTGTCCAAGGGATCGAATATCTTTCAAGTCACTCCGACGAATACCTTTGAAGTCGTGGCGGGCGGGGCGAATGGCGTCACGGACGGCCCCAGTTTGTCCGCTGGTTTTGAGTCCGTTTATGACATTGTATTTGATTCCGCCAACGACATTCTCGTTGGAGACCTCACCCGCGTACGGAAAATAAACCAGGACGGCTGGGTTAGCACTTTGGCGGGAACCGGTGTGGCGGGGTATCGAAACGGGCCGGGATCGGTGGCGCAATTCGGTTCAGCGGCTGGATTATGTGTGGACAAATTGGGCAATGTCTATGTGGCGGACTCGGCCAATAATTGCATCCGCAAAATCTCACCGGACACGGCGGGCATAGGTATTGCGGACGACTGGCAGATGGCCCATTTCAGCAAGGTAGGCATTGACCCAAATGATGACCCGGACCACGACGGTCTCAACAATTACGCGGAATTTTGGGCGGGCACAGATCCGCTGGACGCAGCCTCGACACTGGCGGTTAACCGAGCCGCATTTACAGACGGCGGGTTGATGCGAATCCAATGGCAAACGATCGCGGGTAAAAGTTACCTCGTGCAACGTTCCGCGGATTTATTGACTTGGACCAATCTGGGAGATGCCGTTCTGGGCGATGGCACGGTGGCTTTCGGCACTGATCCCGTTGCGCCGACACCCGATAGTCGGTCATTTTATCGAGTCATCCTCGCGGAATTTTAACGCCGACTCGCTGAGGACCGCGCATGCCTACCGCTCCGCCTTCTCCATCTGGCCGCGCGTCACACCCAATTGGTTGACGAGTTTTAGCTCACGCCAGAGTTGCGTCCCGGTGATCTCGCCGCGCAGAAGCCGCTGGTATTGACCAATGGTTTGATGAACCTGCGTGGGCGTCTCGTTCAGGAATTCGAGGCGGAAGTGGCGCACGCCCAAGGCGAGCAGACGCGCGGCATACTCGGCGCCGGTTTGGGCCAGGGCGTGGAACACCGTGTTGCGGCAGCCGACATCGGCCTTCAAGGGGTGCTCCATGCCGACACGATCGCGCAGCCGGACGTCATGTTTGTCGCACGGCCGGCCGCAGTCGCG
>CAZMLP010000310.1:0-3789 GCA_964566745.1 uncultured Verrucomicrobiota bacterium
ATGTTGTTGCCGGCCGGGCTTGGCGCAAGGGAAATTGTGCCGTGGTTCCTCTTGCGACGCGCGATTGACTTGCCCGGAGGCTCTGTTTAGTTCTCCACGTGGATGACGCGTTCTCGATTATTTTCCCGGCTGCTGGATGGCCTGCTTTTATTGCTGGTCATCCAAGGTTTGCCCTTGTCCACAAGCGCGGAGGAGGCGCCCGCTCGCGCTTGGATTTGGGGTGAGGGTGAAGACGCGCGGTCGACCACGATGAACCGTCATCCTTGGTGGTATGACCAGGTGAGGCGCGACCAGTTTTCCGGCGGGGATTTCATTTCGAATTTCGACAAGGAGAAGGCGGGCGAGGCGGAATATCAATTCAACACGAAATCGGCGGGTGACTACGAGTTTTGGGTGCGGGCCAATCCGTTGCAGGCGAGGCTTTCTTATTCGCTGAACGGCGGCCCGGACACGCCCATCGATCTGAATCGCGAGAAACGGGATGAGATCAATGTGGCCGCCGACGGCAAACCGGACCTGCGTTTTTTGGCATGGAGTCGGGTTGGCAAAGTGGCGCTGCGCGCGGGCGGCAACACCATCCGCTTCCGCATGACGAGTGAAAACAACCATCACGGCTACCTGGATTGTTTCGTCTTTTCCCCTGTGCCGATTCAGCCGCGTGGCGGGATCAAGCCAGACAAATTGCTGACTCCGGCGACGCCAGGGCAGGGGACGGCGGGCTGGTTTGCCTTCGACCCGCCAGCGGACAATTTTCACGCCGGGAGTGCGATTGACTTGCGGTCATTAAACGAAAGGTTCGCGGGCGAGCACGGTTTTGTCGGCGTCAAGGACGGCAATTTCGTTCTTTCGGACAATGGCGAGCCCGTGCGTTTCTGGGCGGTGAACGGCCCGCCCCATGACTTGAAGGGCGATGAGTTGCGCCGGTGCGCGCGGCTGCTCGCAAAATATGGCGTGAACATGGTGCGCGTTCATGGTGGTTACTTCAACGAGGCGGGCGAGGTGGACATGGCCAAGATCAGGCATGCCTTCGAGATAGTTGCCGCGATGAAGGCAGAGGGCATTTACACACACTTCTCCATTTATTTCCCGCTCTGGCTCACCCCCAAGCCGGGTAATTCGGCGTTGCCTGGTTACGACGGCAAGCAGCATCCGTTCGCCGCGCTGTTCTTCAACCCTGCTTTCCAGGAGCAATACAGGAAGTGGTGGACGGCTTTGCTCACCACGCCGGACCCCGTCACAGGGAAGACCCTCGTGGCTGAACCGGCGGTGGCCAGCCTTGAGATGCAGAACGAGGACTCTTTTTTCTTTTGGACCTTTGCCATAGACCGGTTGCCTGAAGAGGAGGCGCGAATGCTGGAGAAATTGTTCGGTGACTGGCTGGCCAAAAAATACGGCACGCTCGATGCGGCCTTCGCCAAGTGGAACGGGGCGCAGGTGAAACGGGACGCGCCGGCGGAAGGCAGGGCGAGCTTTCGCCCGTTGTGGAACATCGCCCACGAGAAAACCACGCGTGACCAGGACACCGCGCAGTTTCTACTCGAGATGCAGTCGAAGTTTTACGCCGGGACTTACGGGTTTCTCCGACAATTGGGCTTCAAAGGGCCGATCACCGCGTCCAATTGGGCCACCGCCAGCCCGGAAGTTTTTGGGCCGTTGGAGAAATTGAGTTACACCACCGGCGACTTTATTGACCGGCACGGCTACTTCGGTGGACGGCATCAAGGCGACAATTCCGAGTGGTCGATTCGCGACGGCCACATCTTCAGCGACCGCAGCGCGTTGCGTTTCGATGCCGAGGATCTGGCCAAGCCGCGCCAGTTTGTGCATCCGGCCATGGATCCGCACTACGACGGCAAGCCCTCCATGATATCCGAGACCACATGGAACCGGCCGAACCGTTTCCGTTCCGAGGCGCCGCTCTATTTTGCCGCGTATGGCGCCTTGCAGCACAGCGACGCCATTGTTCATTTCGCCTTCGATGGCGCGGGCTGGTCCGTGAAGCCCGGGTATTTCATGCAACCGTGGACGCTTATGTCGCCCGCGATGATGGGGCAGTTTCCCGCTGCCGCGCTGATTTTCCGGAAAGGATTGATCGCGCCGGGAGAGGTTCTGGCCGAGATCAATTTGAACCGCGACGATTTGCTCCAGTTGAAAGGCACGCCCCTGCCACAAGACGCCGCGCTGGATGAGTTGCGGCTCAAAGATGTGCCGTCCGGCGCGGATTTAAAGCCGGGGCAACGCATCGATCCGTTACTGCACTACGCCGGGCGCGTGAATGTGAAGTTTGTGACCGCGCCTGGCTCGACCCGGTTAAGCGATCTTAAGCCGTTCATTGATCACGAGAAACAGACCGTGACCAGCACGACGGGCGAGCTGAAACTCGATTACGGACATGGAGTGTTAACTTTGAATGCCCCTCGTGCCCAGGGCGTCAGTGGCATGCTCAAACTCGCGGGCACGGTCAGCACCAGCGACCTGGAGGTGATCTCGGACATGGAGTTGGGTCATGTCGTCGCCGTTTCTTTGGACGACCAGCCACTCGCATCGTCCGGCCGCATTCTTTTGCAAATCATGTCCGAGGAGAAGCCGTCCGGTTTTGTCACTGAAGGCGTCACCTCCACAATGAAGAGAATTGTCAGCATCGGCCAGGACCCGTGGCGGGTGCGCGATCTCCAAGGCACGGTGAAATTCAAACGCGCGGACGCGGACCAGCTCCAAGTGACTGCGCTCGATTTCAACGGCTATCCGGCCCAACCAGCGGGCTCCGCCAAGGAGATTCGGCTTCGTCCAGAAACAATATATTACTTGATAAGTCGCTAAGCGAACGGACCGAATGCCCCGGCGTGTTTTGGCCGGTGTCCGGGTTTCTCCGGAAGTTCGGAGGTCCGGCATTTCATTTCCGTCTTCAGATCTCGGGAACCACTCAAGCTGTGGCGCCTCTTAAAATGGTGCCGGGCCTTCTTTTGGCCCGACAGCGTGCCATGAAATCTCCTTTTGAGTCGATGCATTCGACGCGGGTCGCGCATATTTTGTTGGTTGTGCTCGGTTGTTTTGCCGTCGCAGTTTCAGGCAAGGCGGCGACCAAGACCGTGTTGTTCGGAAATTTCGCGTTCTCGCCAAGGAACATCACCATTAATGCCGGGGACACGATTGTGTGGCAAAACGCCGGTGGTTCTCACACGGTGACAGGCACTGGCGCCGAGCCGATGTGCGGCGCCAATTTTGTTCTCAACACTTGCTCCCACACTTTCACGACCCCGGGAACCTTTTCCTACATCTGCATTCCCCATGAGTCGTTTGGGATGACGGGCTCGGTGACCGTCCAAGGGGGGGCCAACAACCCGCCCGCCGTTACGCTGGACACGCCCGCCAACGGGGCAATCTTCGCCGCGCCCGCGACGATTTCGCTGACGGCGGCGCCGGCGGACAGTGATGGTACAATCAGCCAGGTGGAATTCTTCTCCGGGGCAACCCTCCTTGGCGTCGCGACCTCCAGTCCATACGCCTTTACCTGGAACAATGTCCCGGCTGGCAATTACTCGCTCATCGCGAAAGCGACGGACAACCAAGGCGCCGCAACCACTTCGACCCCGGCGAACATCGTTGTGAATCCCCCGGCAAACATCCTGCCCGCCATCGCATTTGGCTCTCCGGCAAACGGCGCGATTTTCACGGCTCCCGCCGTAATCATCTTGTCTGCCAACGCCGAGGATGGTGACGGAACGGTGGCGCGAGTCGAGTTTTTCGCCAACGGATCGAGCCTCGGCGCCGCAACCTCGCGTCCGTTTG
>CAZMLP010000311.1:0-2636 GCA_964566745.1 uncultured Verrucomicrobiota bacterium
GAACATCACGCGTCCTTGAAGGGCAGGGTGGCCTTGCAAATAGAGATTCCTTACCTCGCCCTCATTGTCCAAGCCGAACAGAACTTTGCCGCGCGACTCGGCGAGGGTTGGCCAGCCGCGTGTGCGGATGGCCTCGGGCAGGGTGGCGGAGCCGCCGCGCACGGTATCGGGAAGTATTAGCTCGCTGGTGTTGAAAACAGAGCGAATCCCGGCGTCCAACGCGTCCAACGCGGCGGCATCAAACGGGATCGGTTGCGCGAAATCCCGGCTCACCGTCTCGTCCTTCAATTCCAGGAGAATGAAAATGGGCAGATGGCGGGGATGCAGGCGGGACCAGTCGCGGATTTGCGTGAGCCCCGCGCGCAGGGTCAGCACAGTGGCGCGGAAATCAATGTCCGGGATATGCAAAATCTGGAAACCCGGCTTGGTCCGCTCGTCGTGTGGATCGTAATTGGCTCCAAAGCTCCAGCCGCGCGCGGCGGCGGCCTGGTTTCCCTTCGGATCAGCAAACAGCCCGCCTTTGGGATCGTTGTAAATATCCAGCTCCACCTGGCGGATGCCACGGTCGAATTGCTCGGGCAGGGGGCGATGGGTGTAATTGAGCGAGGCCGCGCCCCCGGGATTCTTCTCGGCGATCAAACGCAAAATCGAGTCGTGCGGCGCGATATGGTAGGAGTTATGCGTGCCGATGACCTGGATTTCATTGAGGCGAGGCTCGGCGGCGGCGACTTCAGCGACCGCCAGGATCGAGGCGAGCGCCAGAGTGAAATTCGACCGGAGCAGGGCGAGCAAAGTCATGACTGATTTAGCCATTAACCTTGCAAACTGGCCAGCAAATGCCGGGTGACAATTCGCCGGGATTTGGAGCCACTCGCCGGACAAAAGAAATGTTGTGCGGTTTTGAAAGTGACGGGCACTAATCAATAGAAATGCCTGAATCCAGCGACAACGAATTGCTCCGGCGCTACGCGGAAACCCGCGCCGAGGAGGCCTTTGCCGAGGTGGTTCGCCGGCATGTGAACCTGGTTTACTCGGCGGCGCTGCGCCAAACGGGAGGCAACGCGCACACCGCGCAAGACGTGACGCAGGCGGTATTCGCGGAAATGGCCCGCCAGGCGGGAAAACTGGCGCGGCACCCGGCATTGAGCGGCTGGCTCTACACGGCCACCCGGCATTTCGCGAGTCATGAGGCTCGCGCGGGTTCGCGTCGCGCGCGCCGTGAACAGGAGGCCCACGTGATGCAGGAATTGTCGCGGCCAGATGGCCCGGAAGTGGACTGGCAACGCCTGGCGCCGGTGCTGGATGACGCCATGCACGAGCTGAACGAGGTGGACCGGCACGCCGTGTTGCTGCGATTTTTTGAAGGCCGTGATTTGCGCGCGGTGGGCGCGTCACTCGGTCTCGGCGAGAACGCCGCCCGCATGCGCGTGGATCGCGCCCTGGACAAGCTTCGGCGTCTGCTGGAGCGGCGCGGGGTGCGCTCCACCTCGGCCGCGCTTGCCGCCGCGCTGGCCGCGCAAACGGTCACTGCCGCGCCCGCCGCGGTCGTCACCCAAATTTTGGCCGGAGCGTTGGTCAGCACGGCGACCGGATTTTCCACTCTCACCCTCCTGAAACTTATGGCATCCACCAAAATCAAACTTGCGGTCGCCACCTTGATCGCCGCTGGCGCTGTCGCCCCGGCGGTTCACTTAAACGGCCAATTGAACCGTTTGCGCGAGGAAAACCGGGAGTTGTCCGCCAAACTGGACGGCATCCGGGCAAGACCGGTTTCGGAAACTCCCCCGAATGAGGCGAACAACGGTGACGCCGAGCACCGGGAATTGTTGCGATTGCGCGGCGAGGTGGGCCAGTTGCGGCAACAAATCGGGGTGCTGGAGGAAAACCGCAAACGATTGATGGCGGGGATGGCCGACTCCCGACCCGAGCGCCCGGCGCCGAACTCTGACGAGGCCCTCAGAGCGCAAGGGAACATGCGCATGAGCAACGCGAGCCAGTGGACGATCGCGTTGCTGATGTTCGCGAGCGAGAACAACGATCGCCTTCCCGATTCACTGGAGCGGGTCACCAACTACTTGGGGGGAAAACTTCCCGGAGTAAGCGACGGCAGCATCAATGACCACTACGAATTGATGTACAAAGGCTCGCTCAAGGACCTCGCCAGCGCGCCCGGCACCATCATCTTGCGGGAAAAGGAGGCCACTCCGAAACCGGGCGGCGGTTTGCTGAGGACGTATTCCTTTGCCGACGGCCACACCGAGATTCATGCCGCGGACGACGGAGACTTTAGTGCGTGGGAGGCGCAACACACGTTCAAGCCGACGCAGCCGGCGCAATAAACGGCGTTGTTGGCGCCGGATCGCGCATCAGGCGGAAATCTGCTTTTTGGCCGAAAAATCTCCGCAACGTTTGCCGGTGGGGAACATTTTCCTCGGGTTGCAGCGACCTTCAGGATCAAAGACGTTGCGCACCAGTTTCATGGCGTCCAGGTCAGCCGGAGAAAATTGGCGCGTCATGAACTCGGCCTTCTCGACACCAATGCCGTGCTCGCCGGAGACGCTGCCACCCAGGCTGCCGATCGTGTTCGTCCCCTGCGTGTAGTTGCCCGGCTGGATCTCGGTCAGGGTGTACGTGCC
>CAZMLP010000312.1:0-3692 GCA_964566745.1 uncultured Verrucomicrobiota bacterium
TGTTCCAGCGGGCGGCTACTCGTTGACCGCACGGGCGACCGACCACCAAGGCGCGTCCACCACTTCCTCGGGGGTGGATGTTTTGGTGAACGTCCCGGCCAATGTGCCGCCCGCAGTAACATTAGACACCCCCACCAACAATGCCACCTTCACCGCTCCGGCCGTGATTTCCTTGCTAGCCACGGCAACCGACAGTGATGGCACGGTGAGCAAGGTCGAGTTTTTTGCCGGAACAAATCTTTTAGGTGCGGCCACCGCCCCTCCCTTTGCCTTCACGTGGACAGATGTTCCGGCGGGGAATCATTTACTCACTGCCAAGGCGACAGACAACCAGGGAGCCACCGCCGCCTCGACGGTCGCGACCGTGGTTGTGAACGGCCCGCCCAATGTGCCGCCGACGATCACGCTGGACACGCCGACCAATAACGCGACTTTTACCGCCCCTGGCGTGATCAGATGTTCAGCCACGGCGGCAGACAGCGATGGAACAGTGGCGAAGGTGGAGTTTCTTTTCGAAGGCGACGTCATTGTCGTTCTAACCGCCCCGCCGTTTGAGCTGGTTTTGAACAACCTGGCCGCTGGCACTTACGCGCTTTCCGCCAGAGCGACCGACAATCAAGGGGCCACGACCATTTCTGCTCCGGCCACTGTGTTCGTTAAACCTCCAAACGTTTCGCCCACGACCACGCTGCACACGCCGACCAATAACGCGGTCTTCACCGCGCCCGCCAGGATTTCCCTGTCCGCGACGGTGGCGGACAGCGATGGGACCGTGGCGACGGTGGAGTTTTTCGCGGGGACGAGCCTCTTGGGAGCAGTCACAAATGCTCCCTACACGCTGGACTGGACCAATGTGCTGGCGGGGGAGTATGTCCTGACCGCGAAGGCGACCGATGATGCTGGAGCCACAACCGTTTCCGGGGCGGTGAGTATTCTGGTGAATTCACCGCCAAACGCGGCGCCCATCGTCACTTTGGACTCGCCGACGAACAACGAGGAGTTCATTGCCCCAGCGACGATTCATTTGGCGGCGACGGCGGAGGACACCGACGGGACGGTGACGAAGGTGGAGTTCTTCGCGGGAACCAACCTTCTGGGCACGGCGACCGCCGCGCCTTATACGTTTGCGTGGAGCAGCGTCTCGGCGGGCAGCTACGTGTTGACTGCCAAGGCGACGGACGATGACGGGGCGAGTACAATCTCCTCCCCTTTCAACCTGACGGTCGGCCCGGCGTTGGTGCGGATGACCGGAGCGAGGTTGGCAGGCAACCAGTTGAACTTGTCGTGGGAGGGCGGCGTGGGGCCGTTCCTGGTGCAGAGGAAAACAAGTTTGTCAGACCCGGCATGGACCGATTTGGCGACGGTGCCGGGGCTGGGCACGATTGTGGCAGTGGAGGACGGCGCGGCGTTCTTTCGCGTCGTTGACCAGTCCCAAGTGATGGCGATCCCGTGATGCTCGTTCGCCCGCGAAGGGCAGGGAAACGGTTCCGACGGCTTTGACGAGAGTCGGGGCCGGTCTTTCCTGCCATAACTTCCAGCCCTCACCGGATTGTTTCCCGGGAACCATTCTCCCAACCGCGCCTCTTACCATGGAACGTGGAACCAGTTCTGAAATTGAAAATTGATATGAAAGACCCTTGTCCGACGAAACTTGTCCTCCGAGTCGCGCGCCGCTTTGTTTGCGCGGTGCTTTTGGCCTTTGCAGGCGCGGCGTCCGTTCAAGCCGCGACCAAAACCGTGACGTTTCAGGATTTTTCGTTCAACCCCAAGAGCATCACCATCAATGTCGGCGACACGGTCGTGTGGCAGAATCGCGGTGGCTCCCACACGGTGACCGGGACGGGCGCGGAGCCGATGTGCGGGAATGATTTTATCTTCGGCAATTGCTCGCACACCTTCACCACAGCGGGAACCTTCCCCTACATTTGCATTCCGCACGAGGGGTTTGGAATGACGGGGACGGTCATTGTCCAAGGCGCTGCGAATGTTTCGCCGACTGTGACCTTGGATGCGCCGGCGAACGGCGCCACGTTCACGGCTCCGGCGACCATCAACCTTTCGGCCACGGCGGCGGACAGTGACGGGACGGTGAGCAAGGTGGAGTTTTTTAACGGCGCGATTCTGTTGGGCACAGCGACCACGAGTCCGTTCACTTTTGCGTGGACGACGGTGCCGGCCGGTAATTACGCCCTCACGGCCAAAGCAACGGACAACGGCGGCCTGAGCACGACATCAACGGCGGTGAATGTGGTGGTCAATGCCGCGCCGGTGAATGTTCCCCCCACGGTGTCCCTTACCGGACCGACCAATGGCGCCGCGTTCACGGCTCCGGCGACGATCAACCTGACCGCGACAGCGACGGACAGCGACGGGACCGTGGCGAAGGTGGAGTTCTTCGCGGGAACCAACTTTTTGGGCACGGCGACGGCCAGTCCCTACACGTTTTCGTGGGCGGGGGTTGCGGCGGGCAGCTACGCGCTGACCGCCAAGGCGACTGACGATGACGGGGCGAGCATAACTTCCACCGCCGTAAACGTGACGGTTGGTCCGGCCGCAGTGACGCCGCCCACGATCAAGCTGGCCAGTCCCGGCAGCGGGACCTTTTACCTTGCCCCGGCAAACATCACGCTTGGTGCGAGCGTGACCGACACCAACGGGACGGTGACCAAGGTGGAGTTTTTTGACGGCGCCACCCTGTTAGGGACCGTGACCACGGCCCCGTATTCATTGGTGTGGAGCAACGCGCCAGGCGGTGTTCACAGCGTTAGCGCCAAAGTGACGGACAGCCTCAACGCAACGGCGGTCTCGGCCACGGCCAGTGTGACTGTGACTACGTTCGCGGCGTACCAGGCGCATAATTTGGTGTCGGACCTCCCGGGGCTCGCGGACCACACGGACACCAATCTGGTCAACCCGTGGGGCATCGCGGCGAGCGCCACGGGACCGTTCTGGCCGGCGGACAACCACTCGGGCTTGTCCACGGTGTACAACACGACCGGGGGCGTGCAGACCCTGGTGGTGACCGTGCCGCCCGCAACCGGCGGCACGAAAGGCTCGCCGACGGGGATTGTTTTCAACAACACGACCAACTTCGTGCTGGCGGGCAAGGCCGCGACATTCATCTTCGTGACGGAGGACGGAACAATCTCGGCGTGGAACGCGGGGACGGTGGCCGCGCTGCAGGCGGACAACTCGGCCAACGGAGCGATCTACAAAGGGTTGGGAATCGCGAAGGTGGACGGGCAAGGGCGATTGTACGCTGCGGACTTCCACAACGGGAAGATTGACGTGTTCGACGGGGACTTCAAACCGGTGACCTTGCCCGGTGCTTTCATCGATCCGAACCTTCCCGCCGGGTTCGCGCCGTTCAACGTGCAGAACCTCGAGGGCAACCTCTATGTCACCTATGCCCGGCAGGACCCTGATCGGGAGGACGACCTGCCCGGGGCCGGGAACGGCTTTGTGGACGTGTACACACCGGCGGGTGTGTTCGTGAAGCGGTTGGTGTCCAACGGGGCCTTGAACTCGCCGTGGGGCCTGGCGGTCGCGCCGGAGGGCTTTGGGATGTTCAGCGGGGCGCTGCTGGTGGGCAACTTTGGCAACGGGTGGATCAACGCGTATGACAAGACGACGGGCGAATACAAGGGCAGCTTGGCCGATCAAACGGGCAAGCCGATTGCCATTCAGGGGTT
>CAZMLP010000313.1:0-2302 GCA_964566745.1 uncultured Verrucomicrobiota bacterium
GTTCAGGCTTGCCGCCGATCTTCGGGACCGGCGGCACGAAAAAGCGCGTCACCAGCAGCGCCAGCCGGATCTCCAGCGAGCGCAACTCCGCGACGACGCACGGCTGTCTCGTCAAAATTGGCGCGGGGATAAAATAATGCCGGTAATCACTGTGAACAAAACTGCTATACCCCTTCGCCTCGCCCAAGAGCAGATGACGGGGAAACGTGTCATCCGGGCAGCAAACACCTGTCCCGCAACCACAACCGCCGAACACGCGCCGCAATTCCAGATATGCCAGCAAAATATCGCTGAACAAATCGTAGTAGTACTGCGTGTGCAGCAACTGCTCGAGCGTCATCTTGCGCGTCGAGAGGAAGGCAAATTTCTTCGCCAGGCCCGAGAACGGGTTCACGGGATAAACATCCACCACCAGTTCTTTGAACAGCGTGTAGGTCTTGGACAGCACCTTCTCGACTGATTTGAGGAAAGCCTCGTCCAGCGGCTCCAGGAAGGCCTCAAACACAGCGGCTGTGTCCGCCAATGTGGTGGCAGGCACATCCACCCGCCGCATCCGCAGTTCCGGCAGCTTCAGCAGATCCTCGCTCCACTTGGTCGCGCCTGATGTCGCGCCCGGCTTCAAGTCCGCCGCGTCCGACTTGGCGACCAGCAAGGGCCGGAAATTGACCGTCACTTGAATGCCCTTGTCGTCGCACGAGTTTGGATCGCAGTTTTTGTTGCTTTCCTCCAGCAACTCGACAAACAGCATGACCACCTTGTCGGCAACAAACTCGTCCGTCAGCGGGACCGAGCCCTCCACCACACCCGCCTGCACCAGTTCAAACAGGTCGAACTTCTTTTGCTTCGTTCCAAGATCGACGAACCGGTCGTAGTAGCGCTCCTTGACCGGGTCATACGGCACATATTCGGCGTAGCTCGTCTCGGGCACTTGGATGAGATAGCCGGAGGAAGTGACTCCACAACCCTTGGTGATCGTGATGGCGGTCCCCGCGCTGTTCGTGGCCAGCTCCAGCCCGCAGACAATGCCGATGCCACTCAAGCAGACCCGCGTGAGGCGCTCCTGCTCGTCAAGGTAATTGAACACCTGGTTCAGATGCTCGGACGTGAGCAACTGGTCCGGAACAAATTTCGGGAATTCGTTGTATTGCATGGCTCGTCCTCTCTCTCGATTTAAATGACAGTTTGTCCCAGAAAGACCTCGTTGTCCTCGCTCCCCTCGAAGCAGTCGTGCAGCGTCGCCGGCGGGTAAATACTTTTCAGCGTGGTGAACACCTTCATGAGATCCACCAGCCGGTTATGCAACGTCGTCGCATCCGGCCCGGGCTTGGCGAGCTCGGCCAGCCAGGCGCAATAGACCGCCTGGAAATCCGCCAACTGCTTGGTGGACACCCAGCAGACTTTCAACGCCAGATGCGCCGGGGTCTCCAGCCGGATGGTTTGCTCCGCGAAGCGCCGAAACGCGATATCCTTGTTAATCAGCCCCTTGTCCCCATTGATAACAATTGTCAGCCGGAACGAGTATGGGTCCTCCTCGCCGCATAGATGGCAATCCGGCGCGATGCAAATGGACAGCAAGGGATCGCCATCCGGAAATGGTCCGCCCGGCGCGTTGCGCGGTCGCAACAGAATATGCTCCACGACAAACAACTCGTCGTTGGGATCAAGACCGAGCAGCAGTTGAATCCGCCGCTTCAATCCGGCGATGTTGTCGTTGCTGCACACCAGCGCGGGATTCTTGTAATCGAACGAGCGTGCCCGGTTCGCGCTGACAAAGGGATACTCTTTCAGGAACGCGACCTTGTTTTTTATCAGATCCGCCCCCGCGACCGCTTTGCTCGTCTCAAAACTATAGAGCATCAGGGCATAGTCGGAGAATTGCTCGGCAAACCGCGCCAGCATGTGATCAAGAAAGCGGTTTCGCCGGTCGAGCCATTGCGCGTCGGTTTCCGCGAGAGATTCGAGCGCGGCCGGTGTCAGTCCCTGGTAAAGTGTCGTATCGATGTCGCGAATGATGTCCGGCCCGATCAACCCGGTGAAATAGGTGTGCTTCACCGTGTCATCAATCGCGAACAACTCGGTCAGATTTTTCAGTTGATGGAGATAGTTGACCAGCAATTGCTCGAAGAAGATCGCGTACGCCTTCAACTGGTTGGCCTGCCCCCGGCGCTTGAGCGTGGCAGTGGGCGGCAACCCGTCGTAACCGACGCCATACGTGCGTGGCAGGGAGTATTGGACTGGAAAATACCCGGTGATGTTGCGCGGCACGCCCACAGGCACTGGAAGATCAATATCGCTGGCGGTG
>CAZMLP010000314.1:0-4628 GCA_964566745.1 uncultured Verrucomicrobiota bacterium
AGAGGGTGTCGGCCGCGCCGCGCCCACCATCGATAGGCCCCCCCAGGGTGAGCCCCGAAAAATGATCTTTGGGGTTGAGGGCCGCCGTTGTGGCGACGAAACCGTCATCGCTGTTCACGCCCAAGGTGTAAACACCGTTGGTCGGGAATTGGAGGTAAGTCAAAATTTCCGCCGATTTGTTTTCGGCGATGCCCGCAAGACCCGGAAAATCGTCGGCGGCCGGAAGGTCGTCCACGGTGCCGCCCACACTGTTGTTCCAGTTTACTGTCGGAACGATGTAATAGCCGCTGGCATCGGCCCCGGAGAGATCGGCCTTGTTGGGGCCGTGCAATCCGATCATTTGCTCCTCGGTCCAGGCGAGGGTGTTGGGGTTTGCCTCATCTGTGGCGTAGGGGCGGACACGGAAGCCGGGAGCGGTGGTGTCCACCGAGCCGGCGGGCATGGCGTAGGAGGCGGGAATGGCGACTTGGGCCTGGAGGGAGGCCGCTGTCGCCATCAACGCGGCGAGCAAGCCGGTGAATAGGCGTGGGTTCTTCATTTTTCTTATTTGGTGTTTCCCGCCGTGAAGGCAGGTTTAATCATGGCACCGATAAACAGACCGACACCGCGTCCAACGGGGACGAAAAGTCTGCGCGGCCTTCGCGGGGCTCATCAAACCGTCGCGAAAACCGCCGGTCTGTTCACCGGCACCCGGCGTTTCTAGGCATGCTCTGCGTCAATTGCCGCTCGGTCTGGTTACGGATCAGTAACAAACTTTGGGCAATCGATTGGTTGGTGCGGATAAACTGCCGGGATGGGATTTTTTTGGCAAGAATCAAATTCTCGTCGTTGATGACCCGGCGTTCTTGTTAAATCCGGTTCTCGTGCCAGGCGTCGGCGAATGGCAGGCGGAGGCGCGCGACCCGCGGAAAGTCAACCGTGTCGCGGGAGTAAAAACGTCCCTTTTCAACGCGATCTGCCTGTGTTAGAAAATCAGAACAGCCATGAAGCCGCCGTGCCAGCGGATTGATCCGGTCCATTCCCGTCGGGAGTTTCTGTCCCGTTGCGGCGGCGGCTTTGGCACGCTGGCTTTCGCCTATCTTCTCGGTTTGGACGACGCCACCGCCCGAGCGGAAAATGTGGCGGTCAATCCGCTTAACCCGCTGGCAACCCGCCCGCCTCAACTTGCTCCGAGGGCAAAGTCGGTGATTTGGCTCTTCATGGAGGGCGGGCCGAGCCACTTGGATTTGTTTGATCCGAAGCCGGAACTGCAACGGCTCGCTGGACAGCCGATGCCCGCGTCGTTCGGCAAGGTGATCACCGCCATGGGCACGGGCGGCAACACTTTGATGCCCTCGCGACGCGCCTTCAAACAACACGGGCAAAGCGGCCTGTGGGTGAGCGACTGGTATCCAGAGATCGCCAAGCACGCGGACGACCTGTGCGTATTCCGGTCCTGCTGGGCGGACGGGTTGAACCACGTCGGCTCGGTTTGCCAGATGAACACCGGGGACATTCTCGCAGGCAGGCCGGCGCTTGGATCGTGGGCAATGTACGGCCTCGGCTCGGCGAATCAGAATCTCCCGGCGTTTGTCGTGATGACCGACGCGGGCGAGGTGAATGGGGGGCCGAAAAACTGGAGCAGCGGCTTTCTCCCGGCGGTGTTCCAAGGCACGCAATTTCGCAATGATGGCGCGCCCATTTTTTATCTTACCCCGCCAGCGACCGTCGGCGCGGAACAGCAGCGGGGCAAACTCGACTTTCTCGCCAAACTGAACACCCATTTCGCGGCGAACAAGACGGACGACACGGAGCTGGCCGCGCGACTGAACAGCTACGAGCTGGCATGGCGCATGCAATCGGCCGCGCCAGAGGCGGTGGATCTCGCAAGGGAAACCGAGGAGACCAAACAGCTTTACGGGCTGGACCAGGACCCGACGCGCAAATTCGGAAGGAACTGCCTGCTCGCCCGGCGGCTCGTGGAGCGTGGCGTCCGGTTCGTTCAATGCTACAGCGGCAGCGGCAGCGCTTGGGACGCGCACACGGACCTCGAGGAAAATCACTCGAAGATGTGCCGGCAAACCGACCAGCCGGTGGCCGCGTTGCTGACCGACCTCAAGGCGCGGGGGCTGCTCGACTCGACGCTGGTGATCTGGGGCGGGGAGTTTGGCCGGACCCCCTTTAACGAGAAGGGCAAGGGACGCGACCACAATCCTTGGGGCTTCAGCGTCTGGATGGCGGGCGGCGGCATAAAGCCCGGCACGGTGGTGGGCGCGACCGACGACATCGGGTTGCGCGCGGTGCAGGACCGCGTGCATGTGCATGACTTGCACGCGACGATTTTGCATTTGATGGGGCTCGACCACACCAAACTGACTTACCTGCACAACGGCCGCGACGAGCGCGCGACGATCAATGACGGCGAAGTGGTGACCCAGGCGCTGGCCTGAGGCGCGGATTCTTTTTTGATGTTCCCGGCAGGTTTCGCGTGGCAGACTGAAGCCGCATGATTCTCACCGATGCCGAGCTTCAGAGCCTCACGCGTTTTGAGCACGCCTCCCCCCACCAATTGCTCGGGATGCATCCGTTGGGTGTCGATTCCGGCGTGGTGGTGCGCGCCCTGATACCCGGCGCCGAGAGCGTCGAGGCCGTGCCGGTGCATGAGCCGGGCAAGCCGCGCATCAAGCTTAAGCGCCTGCATGACGCGGGGCTGTTCGAGGGGGTGTCCCGCAAGGTCAACGGGGTTTACGCGCACGACTTGGTGATCACATACCCGGACGGCACACGTGTGCAGGGACGCGACCCTTATTCCTTTTTGCCGACGCTCGGGGAAAGCGATTTGTATCTGTTCGGGCAGGGCAACGAGCTCAAACTGTATAACAAGCTCGGCGCGCAGGCGCGGGTGATCGATGGCGTTCCTGGAACGAGCTTCGCAGTCTGGGCGCCGAACGCGCGGCGCGTGAGCGTGGTGGGCGGTTTTAACAATTGGGACGGTCGCGTGCATCCGATGCGGCTGCTCGGGGCGTCGGGCGTGTGGGAGATTTTTATTCCCGGCGCGCACAAGGGCACGCTCTACAAATACGAGGTGCTGGATGCCAACGGGGCGATCCGGCTCAAGACCGACCCGTTCGGCTTTTTCTACGAGCAGGCTCCCAAGAACGCCTCGATTGTCTGGGACACGGAGTCGTTCCCGTGGTCGGACCATGAGTGGCTTCAACACCGCCGCGAGCGGGACCCGATGCGCTCGCCGATGAGCATTTACGAGATGCATATCGGCTCGTGGCGGAAACGCTCGGCGAACGAGTCGCTGGGCTATCGTGACCTGGCCGGGCCGCTGGTCGATTACCTGCGCAGGACCGGCTTCACCCACGTCGAGTTGTTGCCGGTGGCCGAGCATGCTTACTATCCCTCGTGGGGGTATCAAGTCACGGGGTTCTTCGCGCCGACGAGCAGGTTCGGCACGCCCGACGATTTTCAATATCTGGTCAACGCGCTGCACGAGGCGGGCATCGGCGTGATAGTCGATTGGGTTCCGGCGCATTTCCCGCGCGATGACTGGTCGCTGGCGCGTTTCGACGGCACGGCGCTCTATGAGCACGAGGATCCGCGCCAGGGCGCGCACCAGGACTGGGGCACGTTGATCTTCAATTACGGCCGGCACGAGGTCTGCAACTTCCTGATCGCGAACGCGCTCTTCTGGCTCGACCGGTATCACCTCGATGGCCTGCGCGTCGACGCGGTCGCGTCGATGCTTTACCTCGATTACTCGCGCAAGGAGGGGGAGTGGGTGCCGAACCGCTTCGGTGGTCGCGAGAACCTCGACGCCGTTGAGTTTCTCCGCAAGGCGAACCACATCGTCCACACGGAGCATCCGGGCGTGCTCACCATCGCGGAGGAATCGACGGCCTGGCCGCAGGTCACGCGACCGCCCTACATCGGCGGGCTCGGTTTCTCGTTCAAGTGGAACATGGGCTGGATGCACGACACGCTCGGTTACTTCAAGCGCGACCCGGTTCACCGCAAATACCATCAGAACGACCTGACGTTCGCGATGCTGTATCACCACAACGAGAATTTCGTGCTGCCGCTCTCGCATGACGAGGTGGTGCATGGCAAACGCTCGCTCCTGGGCCGCATGCCGGGCGATGACTGGCAACGGTTCGCCAACCTGCGCGCGCTGCTTGGTTATCAATGGCTTTTCCCCGGCAAAAAACTGCTCTTCATGGGCGGCGAGTTTGGCCAGAGCGCCGAGTGGAACGAGAACGCCGAGCTGGATTGGTGGCTGATCGAGGCCGGGCCCTACCACGCGGGACTGTTGCAATTCGTCACGGACCTGAACCACCTCTACCAGTCCCAGCCCGCCTTGTGGGAAAAGGATTACGATCACGACGGCTTCTTTTGGGTCGATTGCTCGGATCAGGAGAACAGCGTGCTTTCCTTTGTCCGGCAGGGGCATGGTTCCGCCCGCCCGTTGCTCGTGGTGTTGAATCTGACGCCCGTGTTGCGCCACGGCTATCGAGTGGGCGTGCCGCGCGGCGGTTTTTGGAGCGAGGTGCTGAACAGCGATGCCGCGAGTTACGGCGGCGGGAATCAGGGCAACGCCGGCGGTGTGACGGCCGCGGCGTACGCGGTTCACAACCAGCAGTTCT
>CAZMLP010000315.1:0-2207 GCA_964566745.1 uncultured Verrucomicrobiota bacterium
TCTTGCGCAGGGTGGCCAGACCGGCGGCATCCACCGGCTCGACCGAGACCGGCTCCGCGGCGAGCTTTTCCAAATAGGCCCTGTTGGCCTCTGCCTTGCCTGCCCACTTGATTGAGCAGCCGACCACTTTCGTTTGCGTGACTGGCGGCTCCTTTCCCGCCAAGAGAGCGTCGAGAACGTTGCGCGCGTCCTTTACCCTCACGAACTGCTCGCGCTCCGAGTCGTCAATGCGGCCCGTGTAGCGCAGCTTGCGCGCGGCATCGAAGATGAAGACGTGCGGCGTCGCCACGGGGCCGTAGGCGCGCGCGACGCTCTCGGTCTCGCCGTCGTAGAGGTAGGGGAAATTATACTGTCGGTCGCGCGCGCGAATCTTCATCTCCTCGAAGGTGTCGGAAAGATCGGTGTAACCCAGCTCATCGAGCCGCACGGATTTCGGGTCGTTCGGCATGATGGCGACGACCGCCACGCTCTTGTCCGCGTAATCGAGCGTCAATTGCTTGAGCCGTTCCTCGTAATATTGCGCGGTCGGGCAATGCGTGCAGGTGAAGACGATCACCAGTAGCTCGGACTTCTCGAAATCCTTCAACGACCAATCGCGGCCATCGACGCCGGGCAGCTTGAAATCCGGCGCGGTCGAGCCAATTGCCAGCGTGGGAGGCAATTCAGCGGCGGCAACGGAAAGCAATGAGACGAACCCGGCGAGGGCGGGGAGGAGGCGGTTCATGGAGAATATTAAACAGGCTTTGGAAGAAACGGCAAGGCGTGGAACCGGGCACGGGTAACAATCCCGCGACAAATTTCGCGGGCCGGTTGACACTCCAACAAACGCTGTGTTACGGTCCGCGCGGTCGCGAGGGCCGCCCTATGAACTCATGCTTGGGACAACAGGTGCTGGTGCTCAATCGCTTGTGGCAGGCGGTCAACGTCTGCTCCGCCAAGCGAGCGCTCGCGCTGCTTTTCGAGGGGCGCGCGCAGGTGGTGTTCGGCTCCGATGACGGCTCCTTCCAGACTTATAATTTCAACGAGTGGCGCAGCTTCTCCGAGCAACAACCGCATCCGGAGAGCATCCTCACCATCTCGTTCAAGGTGCGCGTGCCGCGCGTGATCCTGCTGATGATTTTTGATCGCGTGCCGAAGAAGGAAGTGAAGTTCACCCGGCACAACATTTTCGAGCGCGACCGCAACACCTGCCAGTATTGCGGCCACATTTTTGACCGCAAGGACCTGAATCTTGACCATGTGATCCCGCGGGATCGCGGTGGTCCGACGACTTGGGAGAACATCGTCTGCTCGTGCATCCCGTGCAATACGCGCAAGGCAAACCGGACCCCGTTCGAGGCGGGCCTGCACTTGGTGCGTAAACCGAAGCGGCCGAAATGGCGTCCCTTCGTGCAGGTTAATTTCGGCGCGAGCTATCACGATTCCTGGAAGCACTTTCTCGACGTCGCGTATTGGAACGTCGAACTCGGCGAGGATGTGAGATAGCGCTTTTCCGTGACGCTGGTTCCATTTTTTTTTGGGGAAGCGCGGGTGCCCTCGCCCGAAACATTCGGCGCCTCGCCGAATGCTTTCGAAACTTGCCAATCCTCGACTTAGCTTGAACCAAGCGCGTTTTTCGTGTTTCCTAGCTGCATGAAATTCACCCGCCGGTTTTTTCTCCAGTCCCTTGCTGTTGCCTTGCTGGCCGCGCTTTCTGTTGCGCGAGTCGGCGCGGCCGGCCCGAACGCGGGAAAATATCTCGCCTATGTTGGCACCTACACCGGCGCGATGAGCAAGGGCATTTACGTCTTTCAACTCGACACCGAGACCGGCGCGACCACCGCCCCGAGGCTCGTCGCCGAGACGCCGAACCCGACTTTCCTCGCGATTCATCCGAACGGCAAATATCTCTACGCCGCGAATGAGATTGGCAATTTCAAGGGCGAAAAGGCCGGCGCGGTTAGCGCCTACGCCATTGACGCCGCGACCGGCCAATTGAAGCCGCTCAACCAGACCTCGACTTTCGGAGACGGGCCGTGTCACCTGGTCGTTGATCGCTCGGGGCGTTGCGTGCTCGCGGTAAATTACGGCGGCGGCAGCGTCGCCGCGATGCCGCTTGCGCCGGATGGCTCGCTGCTTGAGCACACCACGTTCATCCAGCACACGGGCTCGAGCGTGGATCCGAACCGCCAGAAGGAGCCGCACGCGCACTCGATCAATGTCTCGCC
>CAZMLP010000316.1:0-6236 GCA_964566745.1 uncultured Verrucomicrobiota bacterium
CCCTGGCTGCGGCAGTGGCGGCTCGCTCTTTGAACATCGCGGTCGATGTGGTTCCCTTGGGCGATGAGGAAAAGAACGACGTTTCCCTTGACCGCCTGCAACTCCCTTCCAACGCCAAGCGAGGCCAGCCCTTTGAGGTTAAAGTCTTTGTGCAGGCCACCCGGCCGGGTTCGGCCACCTTGAGTCTTTATCGCGACGAGCATTACTTGGGATCACAAACGGTCCATTTGGACGCGGGGAAAAACCTGTTCACTTTTCCGCAAACGCTCGCGGAAGGAGGCTTCTATCGCTACGACGCGCGCATTGACGCGCCAGGCGACGAGGTGCCGCAAAACAACCGCGCCTTGGCCTTCACGCAGGTGGGCGGTGTGCCGCGCGTTCTGATTCTTTCGAGCGATCCGGCGGCCGACGCCCCTTTGGCCAACGCCTTGAAATCCCCGGACCTGCAAGTGCGTCTGGCCCCGATGGAACAGTTTCCCGAGTCCCTGGCCGAGTTGCAAAGTTACGACGCGATTCTCTTGTGCAATGTGCTCGCGGGAGACTTGAGCCGCGACCAGCTCAGCCGGTTGGAGAGTGCCGTGCGTGATTTCGGAACGGGATTCGTTTGCGTGGGTGGAGACCAGGCCTATGCGGCGGGAGCGTATCGCGGAACGCCTTTGGCTGATTTGCTTCCGGTGGAAGTGGAATTGAGCAGCAAGAAAGCCCTGCCTCCGGGAGCGCTGGTGCTGGTGATCGATCAATCCGGCAGCATGGACGGCGAGAAGCTGGAAATGGCGCGCCAGGCCGCCGCTGGCGCGGTGCAAGCGCTTTCCCCGACGGATTACGCGGGCGTGATTGCCTTCGACACTGTGCCCTGGGTGATAACGCCCCTGCAACCGGCGGGAACTCGGCGCGGAATCGTCCGCGACATCATGGGCATTGGCGTGGGTGGCGGCACAGTGATGTACCCGGCGCTGGCGGAGGCGCGTGAGATGCTTCGCAATGTGCACGCCTCGTTGAAGCATTGCATCGTGCTCACCGACGGCGTTTCCGAACCGGGCGATTTCGCCGGCATCGCCAAGACGATGGCGTCGGAGCGCATCACTCTGTCCACGGTGGGAATCGGCGAGGATACTGACGGGCCGCTGCTCAAAAACATCGCGAGCCTGGGTGGCGGGCGCTACTACGCCGTGCCAAATCCTCGTCAACTTCCGCAAATCTTCATCAAGGAAACGGCGATCGTCCTCAAGTCCGCCATCGACGAGGAGTCCTTCAAACCGCGACTGGCCGCCAACACCGAGCCGGTGCGGGGAATCGCGGCGGGCGACTATCCCGCGCTGCTGGGGCATGTGGTCACCGAGTTGAAGGGGCGGGCCGAGACGCCGCTCCTCGCCCCCAACGGCGACCCGCTGCTGGCGCATTGGCAATACGGGCTGGGCCGGTCGGTCGCGTTCACCTCGGACGCGCGGGCCAAGTGGGCGCGGGACTGGCTCGGCTGGGGCCAATACCAGCAATTTTGGCGGCAAGTGGTCCAGTGGAGCCTGCGGCGGCTGGAGAATCCCGGCCTGGCCGTCGAGGTCACGGTCGATCACGGCGAGGGCAGGATCAATGCCGAGGCGCTGGATGCTGGCGGGAACTTCCGCAACTTTCTTAATTTGGGCGGCGAGATCACCACCCCGGCCGGAACCCGGCTGCCGGTTCGCTTGCAACAGACGGGCGCGGGACATTATGAGGCGGGTTTTGCGGCGCGTGAAACCGGCGCGTATCTGCTGCGGCTGGAGCAGCGCGAGCGCGGCGAAATTCGCGCCGTCCAAATCGTGGGCGCGAGCCTGAATCATTCCCCGGAACTAGAGACCTCCGGGCCGAACCTGCATTTGCTGCGGCAAATCGCCGAGACCACAGGTGGCAAGGTGCTGGACCTCGCGCGCCCCGGCAGTCCGTTTTACGAGGACCGCCAGCCCACCTGGCAGCCACGCGACCTTTGGCAGGACTTGCTGGGCTTCGCCATCATCCTGTTCGTTTTCGATGTGGGCGTGCGGCGAATTAGTCTTGATCCCGAACAAATGGCAAAAGCGTGGAAGCTCGCCTTGGGCCTCATCTTTTTCCTTCGAAAGAGCGCGCGTAATGATCACGAAGCACAAGACTCTGCCTTGGCCACAGTTCGTGCTTTGCGCGAGGAGCATCGCGTTACTCAAACAGTGCTTTTGGCTTCTGATCCCGCGAATCCATCCACGATCCTCGGGGCTTCGGATGCGAACGCCGGATCCACCCCGCCCGGTCCGGGGGACGGCATGGCAAGCCGCATCCTGGAGGCGCGACGTCGTTCCAAAGACCGCCGCGTCTAGCTGTTCACCGGGCCTGTCGCCAGCACTTACTCCACGTTCGACATTCGGGCCGAATATTGTTACAACCCGCCGGTGCCGAACCAAAGCGATCCGACATGGAAAGCATTTTGCCAGCCGCGCCGGCTCAGTTTGATCGCCGGTCCTTGCGCGATTGAGAACGAGGCGCTTTGCCTGCGTGTGGCGGAGCGCATGAAGAAGACCTGCGCGCGACTCGGCATCGCGTATGTTTTCAAAGCGAGCTTTGACAAGGCCAACCGTTCCTCGGGCAAATCATTTCGCGGTCCCGGCATCGAGGCCGGGTTGCAGGTGCTCGCGAAGGTGAAGGCGCGCGTCGGTGTGCCCGTTTTGACCGACATTCACACCGAGGCGCAAGCTACGCTCGCCGCGCCGGTGGTGGATGTTCTCCAGATACCCGCGTTCCTTTGCCGCCAGACCGATTTGATCGAGGCTGCCGTCGCCACCGGCAGGATCGTGAATATAAAGAAAGGCCAGTTTCTCTCCCCTCGAGAAATGGCCAATGTCGTGAAAAAAGCCGAGGCGGCGGGTGGAAAGAAGCTCTTGCTGACCGAGCGTGGCACGACCTTTGGTTACAACAATCTCGTGGTGGACATGCGCGGCATTCCGATCATGCGCGAGTCCGGCTTCCCGGTGATCTTTGACGCCACGCACTCGGTGCAATTGCCCGGCGGCGGCGGGGACAAATCCAGCGGCCAGCGGGAATTCGCGCCGGTTCTCGCGCGCGCGGCCATTGCCGCTGGCGCGAATGGCTTGTTTATTGAGACTCATCCCAATCCTGACGAGGCCCTGAGCGACGGGCCGAACATGATCCCGCTCGCGGACATGCCCCGCTTGCTCGCGGGCTTTCGACGGCTGCACACTGCTTTGCTCGCCAGCTAGAATAAACTTCCCATGGCTTCCTCCCGCAAACCTGTCGCCAAACCAGCGCGCGTTTCCAAGCGCCTTGCGCCTGCCGCGCTTCGTCGCGTGAAGCTGTTGCTCTGCGATGTGGACGGCATCCTTACCGACGCATCGATTTTCATGGGCGGCGGCGTGGAGTACAAACGCTTCCATATTCGCGACGGTCTGGGCCTGCGTTTGTTGCAAAAGAACGGGATCAAAGTCGGCTGGGTCTCGGCCCGCCCCTCCGGCGCCACGACGCAACGCGCGGAGGATTTGAAGATCGACTACCTGCACCAATCCTCTGGACGCAAGGTGGAAGCCGTCGAGGCCATCTTGAAACAAGCGGGCGTGACTTGGGCGGAGGTCTGTTACATGGGCGACGACATCGTTGATCTTGGTGTGCTTCGCCGCGCCGGCGTGGCGGTCACCGTTCCCGAGGCGATTGTCGAAGCGCGCGAGCTTTCCCATTACGTCACGCGTTTGCCGGGCGGTCATGGCGCGGTGCGCGAGGTGGTGGATTTGATTTTGAAGGCGCAGGGCAAATGGGACGCGCTGGTCGAGGATTTTCGAGCATGACCTTTCGCCCCGTTCATACTTTCGTCACGGCCAAACGCGTTTTTTCCGCCGTTGCGTTTTTGCTGGCCGTCTCGCTCTCCGCGCAAAACAAAAGCTCCACTCCCGCAGGCAAGGTTACCGGCGGTTTCAACGTCCCGTATTTTGAGAACAACGTGCTCAAGGGACAATTCGAGGGGGATACCGCCAAACCCATGCCGGGAGGATTGATTCAGGTGGGCAAATTTCGCCTGAACACTTTCACCCCGGCGCGGGTGGTTGACCTCGCTGCAAAGGCGGAGGAGTGCTTTTTTGACCGCGCCAGTATCGTGGCCTTCTCGCCAAGCCGTCTGCAAGTGCAACGGCCCGACGGGCGGTTCTTCCTTGAGGGCGACGGCTTTGAATGGCGGCAAAAGGACACGCACCTTTATGTGTCCAACCGGGTGCACACGGTCTTGAGGATTGATTCAACCAACGCGCCTTCGGCTGGCGCCGCGAACCCGCCGCAAGTGCTGGAAGTTCACGCCGATTTCTTCGAGTTCAATTACGCGTCGAGCCTGGCGGTTTACACCGGGCATGTGCGCGTCGTCGAGGAGGGCCGGCTGCGGTTGAACTGCGACCGCCTTACCGCGAAGCTGCCGTCCGGTGAGGTGAGGACATTTCAGAGCATTGTCGCGGAACAACGCGTCGATTTGACCGCCACCGAAAACGGCGTCGATTATCACGCGACCGGGGACCGCGCCATTTACACCTCTGTCGCGGGCGTGGAGACCGTCGTCATCACCGGCAACACCGGCTGGCAGATGCGCCAATACGAGGGGACGGGCGATATCCTTACACTCGTCTCCCAGGGCAAAAACAATTTCTCATTTCACGTCGAGACCAACGCCTTCGTGAAGTTTCCCGCCGCTTTGTTGAATCACACCAATTCGGCCGGCGCCTCTCCTGCACCTGTGACCACCACAAATCAATTTGTGGAAATCAACGCCGACGACTATCTGTTTCAAGGCGGCGTGGTGGAGTTTCGCGGAAACGTGCGCGCGAACAGCCAGGCCGGCTGGAAATTGAGCGCGGCACTGGTGACCGTGAGGACGCAGGCGAACTCAAATCGCGTGGAGAACATCCAGGCGGAGCGCGACGTGATTGTGGACTTTCAACAGGGCGGGAAGACCGGGCGCGCGACGGGCGACCGGGCGGTCTATGACGCCGTGACCTCCGATGTCACCATGACTGGCAACGCCATGTGGCGTTCGCAGAATTATTCCGGCTCGGGGGACGAACTGGTTGTGAACACGCGCGAGAAGGAGATGGATTACGCCGTGCGGGGCAACGCAATCCTCCGCCTGCCCGGCAGCACGGTGGGCCAGTTCCGCGGCTTCCTGCCGGGCGCGACTGCGACCACCAACCGTCCCCCGCCCGGCACGAACCAGTTTCTGGAAATCCGGTCGGGCCAGTATCGTTTGCGCGACCGCGTGGCGACGTTCACGGATCATGTGCGGGCGATCAACCCGCCCGCGCAGTTGACCTGCGCCAAACTGGTCACCTATTTGATGCGGGATGCCGACCGTTTGGAACGCATCGAGGCCGAGGGCAGTGTGGTTCTCAACCAAGAAGACTCTCGCGTTTCCGCCGAGCGCATGACCGCCAAGTTCAGCAGCCAGACGAATCGAGTGGATCAGTTGACCGCCGAGAAATCGGTCTCGCTCGTTCGTGGCTCTGGTGGCGAGCGCGTCACCGCGCGCGGGGACAGCGCGGATTACAGTGCCACAGACGGCATCATGCATCTGCGCGGTGACCCGACGCTGGAAACAGGGCAGGGGATCGTGTTCAAGGGCGAGGAGGAGGTCATCTGGGATGTCGTCCGCCAAAAATTCCGCGCCAACCGGTTCAATGTGCGTGGCACCGGGGCGAGCCTGCGCAAGGCCACCAACTCGCCGCCGGCCAACGCCATTGCCAAACCCTGAACAAGCCATGCCGCTGTTGCACACAGAGAATCTGGTCAAGGCCTACAAGCAACGCCGGGTGGTCAATGGTGTCTCGATTCATGTGAACCCCGGCGAGGTGGTGGGATTGCTGGGCCCCAATGGCGCGGGCAAGACCACATCGTTCAACATCGTCGTCGGCCTGGTGAAACCGAACGAGGGCGAGGTGAAGTTTCAAGAGCAACCGGTGACAAACCTCGCCATGCACCAACGGGCGCGGCTCGGCATCGGTTACCTGACCCAGGAGCCGTCCATCTTCCGCAAACTGACGGTGGAGGAAAATCTCCTCGCGATTCTGGAGACCTGCCAAGGCGACGCGACCGAGCGCAAAGTGCGCCTCAAATATCTGCTGGAGGAACTGGACCTGACAGCGCTGGCCAAGAGCAAGGCCTACATGTTGAGCGGCGGCGAGAAGCGCCGCCTGGAAATCACCCGCGCGCTGGTCACCAGTCCGAAGCTGCTGTTGCTCGATGAGCCG
>CAZMLP010000317.1:0-2912 GCA_964566745.1 uncultured Verrucomicrobiota bacterium
TGCCGCCCAGTTGCGCGCGAATGGCGGCAACCGATGATAAATCTTCAGGGTGAGCGGTGTCCTCGAACGCGGCGTGCCACGAATGACGCTCGCGGCCTGCGCCGGGTTATTGACCATGGAGATGACGCTTTGAAATTTTCCGTTGCTGCTGCGCGGAATGCGCTCAGTCCGTTCCACGGTGATCGCCATGTCCCCCACCCGCTTGCGCAGCACGTCGATAATCTGCGCTTCGGATGCCGCCGTGTATTGCCCGTCGGGCACGACGCGGACCCGCAGACTGGTAAGGCTTTCCTGGATGACCTGCGCCTCGCGAATGGGAAACCCCGCCTTGAAAACGGGATCAAGGCGTCCGACCCGCCGATGGTCCGGGGTCAGGATCACGTCGTCTTTTCGACCCTCGATGGATTTCAATATGGGCAAAGTCCGGCCGCACGGGCATTGTTCGTTCGGGCCCGCCAGAGCCCCGCGGTCTCCCAAATCGTAGCGGATCAGGGGCATGTCCTGGTTGATTAGCCCTGTGCAAACCAGGCGCCCGGTCTGCCCAGGAGGAAGCGGCACGTCCCGATCGTCTGCAAATATCTCCACCAACCCGGCTTCCGGCCAGAGATGAAGCCGACCGTATTCGCACTCACCTCCTGCGGCGGCCATCTCGCACATTCCGTAGGTGTCCCGAACCGGGCAACCAAATACGGAGGAGATGATCTCCCGCTCAAATTCGGCGAGCAGCTCGGCGTTGCTGATAATGACTTTGAATCGGGGCGGATCAAGGCGTTGGTCGCGGGCGAAAAGGGCAAGGGAATACAAGGAGGAGGCGTAGCCCCAAAGATACGTGACCCCGTGTTTCTTTAAAGCCTCTATATATCCGGCGCAGTTCTCCGGCGAAAGATGGTACGAGGAGAGGTATAATTGCTTTAGCCCGGCGTTCCAGACCCAGAACGGAGGCTCCTTTTGCGCGACCGGAGCCACCAACTGGCCTCCCAAAATTGCCCAGCGGTCGTGCCGGGAAACCCCGTACCATCCCCGCCACCGGGCCTCCATCAGGGCATACCATTCCCGGGAGGTCCTCCGACTATGCCATAGATTAAGTGGCGTTCCGGTGGTGCCACTTGTTTGTTGCAAGCTCAAACTCCCCAGGGAGACCCCGTCTCTAATGAACGCCTTGGGATCGCGGCGAACCTCTTCCCTAACTAGAACGGGCCAATCCTGCAACGCCAAGGGGGAACGCGTCTTGTTTTCCCCCAGCCGCCGCCACAGCTCGCGATAATACGGCACGCCCTCCGACGCGGATTTAAGCAAAAGGTTAAGACGCGTGCTTTGCCAGTCTTGCCAGTTTGCCGCCCCCCACTTTTCCCGCTGCAAGGCCTCGTTGGCCATCGAATCTGTCTCCGGGCCGTAACGCCAGCGGCTCAATTGGAAACCGCGTATCGAGGCGGCAATACTGCGCGCCGAATACGGCAGGCGGTTATAGATTGTCAGGGCGATTCCCATTCTAGTCTGTTTGCGCCATCACTACGCGGGGCGGCGCCCGGAAATGACGCCTTTTATCAGTTCCTCCCAGCGCGGAAGCACCATGCCCCAATCAAAATCTTCCACCATATTGCGTCCGTTGCGTCCCAGCCGCGAAGCAAAGTCCGGTTCCCTCAACAACCGAATTACCGCGTCCGCCATGGCCTCAGCATTCGCCGGAGGCACCAGCAACGCGTTTTCGCCATCCTTTAACATATATGGTATGCCGCCCACATTTGTGGTCACCACAGGCAAACCACACGCCATGGCCTCCAACACACTGACCGGAGTGTTGTCGAAATCGGTGGTGTTAATGAAAATATCGCCTTCGCCAAGCCGGGCCGGCACGTCTTGTTTGGACACCGCGCCGGGAAAACTCACGGCCCCGTCAAGCCCAAGCCGGCGAGCGACCGCTTGGGTCTTTTGCAAACTGCCATCCTTGTCCGGACCCATCATCGTCAATCGAATGTCCGCGTGCTTTTCCCGAACCTTCGCAAGGACCGTCACGGCCAGCTCCGGATTATAAATCTCGTGGAAAGCGCGCAGCCAGACCAGATGCCGTGGAACCCGCGGAAACTCTTTCAACTTGTAGCGCTTCACCTCCAGTGCGTTCGGCAGCAGGATCATGCCCGCGCCCAACTGCTTCATCTCGGCGCGCAGATAAGCAGACGGGCAGGTAACGGCGGCAGCGCGCGAAAAAAGGTGATGGAACCGCGCCTGATGCCGCCCCGCAAACTCGGGCAAACTTCCTCCTCGCAAAATCAACACATAAGGCCGCTTTTTCTGCCGTAGAATCCGGCAGGCCAAGTCAGCCCAGTAATAAGCAGGCCCGCTGTAAAGGTCCACACATGCCGCCGAAATCCCCCGCCGTGCCCGCCAAACGTCCCGGGTAATCTCGGCGAAACGGCCAATCCGACCGGGTTGACGAGAAGTGTTTTGAACCGACCAGCCCAGAGCGCGAAGCCTGAGAGCCACCTCGCCGGAAACGTAACGCTCCACAGCGGCAGGCAGGGGAAAAGACCCGACAAACAACAATGATTTGCCAGTTGTCATCGCGGTGCGGAAGCCCCCTCCCGGCTCCCCCCGGGAATTGACGGCGCGCGGGCCTGGGTAAGAGTCCGCTGCTGGCGCGCCACTCGCCTTGCCATTCGAGCCATTTGCTCCTCGGAAACAAATCGCGCGTGAATTAACCCAAGCAACAATGATGGCGCCGCCAGACGCATGGCCGTGACAGACATGAAAAGAAACGCCCAGACAGCGAACGCAATGACCACCGCCCTTGACCACGAGTCGGGCGCGATCAGAAACGCATTTGCCGTCATTAATATCAATACGAGCAAAGCAACCGCCCCAGGTATTCCATGATCGGCCAGCAGCCGGCTATACTCGGTATGCGCGGCGTGATC
>CAZMLP010000318.1:0-1779 GCA_964566745.1 uncultured Verrucomicrobiota bacterium
AGGGAGCAAACGTGAAATTTCGCAGTCGCCGGGTCCGCGCCCCTGAGCCAACGACCCAAGTGGGTGACCAGCGTCCGGTCCGGCCACGGAGCGTCGGGATTTTGCAGGAGCCGCACGAGGCTGCGGCCCTCGATTTGCTCCTTCACTCTCCGCGATAAACGAGCACCGGCGATTTCCGCGATGGTCGGGAAAAAATCAATGTGCGCGGCCAGCGCGTGACAGTCGCCCGGTGTCAATGTGCCCGGCCAGCGCCAAAAAGATGCCGCGCGCGTTCCGCCGAGAAACGCGGTTCCCTTCGCGCCGCGCATTCCGGCGTTGTAATTGGCAAGGAGCCCGCCGTCCGTGCCGTTGTCGTTCATGAAGACCACCAGCGTGTCGCGTTCGATCCCCCATTCCTTCAATTTCGCCAGCAGCCGGCCCACGTTGTCATCAATGTTGGCAACCATGCCAAGGAACTTGGCCGCGTTCGTCTTGGCAACCCGTCCAGCGTAACGCGCCTCGTCCCCGGGACGAACCTGCAATGGAACATGCGGCGCGTTGCAAGCGATATACGCGTAGAAAGGACGCCGCCCTTTTTCCTGATCCATCCAACGCAGCGCCTGGCCAAAGAAGACATCGGTGCAATAGCCGCGCGTCTTTTCAAAAACGCCGTTGTGGAGAATGGCCGGATCGAAATAGGTGTTGCCCGGCGCGTCACCGCAAGAACCGGGATAGGTCTGCCCGATTCCGCCGCCGCCGTGGATGAACACCTCAGCGAAACCGCGTTTTCCTGGTTGATACGCCGCCTCGTCGCCCAAATGCCATTTGCCAAAAATGCCGGTGGTGTAACCCGCCGTCTTCAACACTTGCGCCAGGGTGGTTGCATCCAGGGTGAGTCGCTCGCGCTCGAGAATCGTGTGCGTCACGCCATTTTTGAACTCGTGCCGGCCCGTCAACAGCGCGCTCCGGGTGGGCGCGCAAGTCGGGCTGACGTGAAAGTCCGTGAAGCGCACCCCCTCGTTATGCAGGCGATCCAGATTCGGGGTCTTGAGCACTGGATGACCGTGGCAGGACATGTCGCCGTAGCCTTGGTCATCGGTGAGGATGAAGATGATGTTCGGCCGGCGGCCCGCGATAGAATCGGCGGCAAAACAGACTGGCGCGAACGCCAGAAACACCAGGAGAAAAAGGCGTGTTTTACCGCGGAGACGGGACCTGCCGTCCAGCCAGGGCGTGGAGAGGAAGGATTGAACAAAAGCCATGCTGATGGGCGGCAAAATAATCAACCTCGCCGAAAGAGGCGAGCGACGAATTGTTCCGTCCGCCCGGCCGGAAATGATCGTGTGTCCCCCGTTCGTGCGACTCGCCGCGTTTTGACATTGCCGGTCGCGTCCGGTATTGGAGGTCCATGCAATTTCCCTTGTTGCGGTCACGCCGTCTTTTCCATTGCGCCGCCGTGGCTTTCACCGCTGTGCTGCTTCCCGCCCGGCTTCACGCCGAGAATCCGCAACCGCAGGTTGAGCGATTGCAGACCAGTCCGGTGCTGCGCCATTTGAAGCCGAATCCAGTGTCCACGGTTCCCAAAACCGGCCCCGAGAGAACCATCGCGCAAATGTATCTGCCGGAGGGGTTCAAGGCGGAGTTGGTTGTCGCCGAGCCGGACCTGCAACAACCGGTCGCCTTCGCCTTTGACGAGCGCGGACGCATCTGGGTCGCCGAGGCTTACAGCTATCCGCAAAAACGCCCCGCCGGCCAGGGCTTGGACAAGATCGTGATTTTTGAGGATCGCGACGGCGACGG
>CAZMLP010000319.1:0-8003 GCA_964566745.1 uncultured Verrucomicrobiota bacterium
ATTCGAGTTCCTGCGCGAAGGACGTCCGGTGGAGGGATTTGTCGCGCGGTTTCAAGGTCGCCTCGTCGCGTATGAAAACGTTTGCCGCCATTTGTCCGTGACGCTGGACTATGACGACAACCGTTTCTTCACCACCGACGGACGCCATTTTGTCTGCCAGACGCACGGCGCGATTTATGAGCCGGCGAGCGGTCTGTGTGTGCGGGGCCCATGTGAAGGGGCCAGTCTAAAATCCTTGCGTGTTGAGGTTCGCGGCCATGACCTGTGGCTCCTGGAATGACGCGTCGTGGTGTTTCGAGCCTGTTTCCTTCCCGGGGCGACGCGCGCGTCCGCGCCGTGCTTGTGTTTTTGAGGGCACAGGCTACTATCCCCCTATGAAACGCGACGTATTGCCCGTCGAGATACGTGGAATTCTCCCTGCTGCCAGCGGGTGCGCCATTTTCGTCGGCAATGACGAAAAGGTGTTTGTCATCCAAGTGGAGCACAATATGGGAGCGGTGATCGGGATGTTTTTACAGAAGACTCCGAAAGAGCGCCCGCTCACCCATGACCTCATGGCCACCGTGTTTGACGGATTTGGCATCTCGGTCGAGCGCATCGTCATCACGGAGCTTAAGAACTCGACATATTTCGCCCGCCTTATTCTTCAACAGCAAAACGAGCTTGGTCGTAAAATTCTCGAAATCGACGCGCGTCCGAGCGATTGCCTGGCACTTGCCACCGCCCAAAAGAAGCCCATTTACGTTTCCGCCAAATTGTTCGAGCAGGTCGAGGACATGTCCGCCGTCCTTAACCGCATGAACGAGGGAGAAGGGGCTGAGGGGGGCGAGTCCGAGCAGGCTTAGCAATCCGCTGCCTTTTCGAATGGCCGGCAAAGCCGCCAATCCCGCCTCGCCGCTGGTCCTTGTTTGTGGCGATGATGATTACGCCGTCAAGAAGCGCGCGCGGCAGCTTTATGACGCTTGGTGCGCGGAGTTGGGCGGCATGGACCACGAGATCATTGACGCCACCGTTTCCAATAGTGGCGAGGCGTTGAAATCCATTGCCCGCCTTTTTGAGGCTCTCAATACCCTTCCGTTTTTTGGGGGCGCCAAGGCGGTCTGGTTGCAGAACTGCAATTTTCTCGGGGACGAGCGCGCCGCTTCCGCGCAGGCGGTTACCGAGGCTCTGGCGGGCCTTGCCCAAACGCTAAAATCTTTTCGTTGGGACAACGTCCGCCTCCTGATTAGCGCCGGCAAGGTGGACAAGCGAAAGGCGTTTTACAAAACGCTCGAAAAGGCGGGGACGGTCGAGAGTTACGCGGGACTTTCCGCCGATGACCGCGATTGGGCGGGGCAGGCCGAGACGTTTGTGGCCAGGCAGTTGCGAGGGGTAGGCAAAGAGATTTCAGACGAAGCCCTGGCGGAATTTGTCGCGCGGGTGGGGCCGAACATGCGGCAACTCGACAGCGAGGCGGAGAAGATCGCGCTTTACGTCGGCGAGCGGGCCGCCATTGAGTCAGTTGACGTCGCGACCGTCACCACGGCCAACAAGCAAGCGCGGGCGTTTGCCCTTGCCGACGCGCTGGGAAACCGCGATTTGCCCCGGCTGTTGCGCACCTTGGACGAGGAATTATGGGAGATGAAGCTGGATTCGCAGAAATCGCCCATCGGCCTCCTTTATGGCATTATCACCAAGGTGCGCGTCATGATCCTGCTCAAGGAACTTGTGCGCGACGGCCTGCTCAAGGCGGAGGCGGATTACAACCGTTTCAAGGCGCAAATCGAGCGGCTGCCCGCCGAGCGCCTGCCAACCGACAAGCGCTACAACCCGCAAGCGGTCAACGCGTTTGTGCTGTTTCGCGCCTTGCCGCAGAGCCGCCGCTACTCGCTGGACGAACTGGTCCGGGCCATGGAGCTCCTCTTGGAATGCAACCAAAAATTGGTGGGTAGCTCTTTGGAGGCTTCCTTGGTGCTTCAACAGACGCTGGTGCGAATTGTCGAGCCAGCGACCGAACGTGCGACAGCTCGTTGACTGTTTCCTTTTAATATTCGCAACCTGTTCAAAATAAATCAGATAAGGTAATCGAGCCACCCTGTTTACACGTTGGATGGATAGTGTCAAATTGTCCCACCCCATCTTGTCTTTCCCGCAACGTTACTTGACGCTGATTTCCTAGCGGGCCATATTTCCCTGCGGTTTTGATATCGTGATGTAGCATGAGTGCCCCAAGCACCAAACTGACGGTCTCCATGACCGAGGACGTAGTCCTGATTCGTGTCGCAGGGAGAGCGATTTGCACGGCTGGCTGCGATTTCAAGAAGCTGGCCAACGAGCTTGGCCAGCGAGGCTACCACAGTTTTTTAATCGATCTGAAGGATTGCGAGCTCATGGACAGCACTTTCCTCGGGTTGCTCGCCGACTTGGCCATGCGCGCGGAGGAGGCGTCGGGTGATTCCGGAGGCTCGCCGTCGATCAAGCTGTTCAATCCCAATCAGCGCGTTTTGGAGATTATTGAGCAACTGGGGATTGCAGAGCTTTTTGACATCATACGCTCCGAGGAAGCCCCGGAAATCGATGGCGAGACAATCACCGCCTCTCCGGCCCGCTACACTCGCGCCGAGGTCTCGCAGACGTGCTTGGAAGCCCACCGCCGTCTGATGGACCTTAACCCCGAAAACGTCGCCCGCTTCAAGGACGTCACCAAGTTTCTCGCCGAGGATTTGCAGCGTTTGGAGGTCAAGAAGTGATGCGGGCAAAACGGCGGTTTCCTCCGATTTTCTTAAAGACTCCGGGTGGTTGCGCGTCCGGCCGGTGAGTTGATCCCATGCGAATCCTTTCCCTCGCATCCGAGCTTTCCCCGGGTCATCGAAAAGTTTGCGCCGCCATCGGTGTTTTCGATGGAGTTCATCTCGGTCATCAGCAAGTTCTCCGGCAGACCATTTCTGATTCCCGTCAACATGACGCTTTGGCGGTGGCGATCACGTTCGACAAACATCCCAACGCCGTCGTGGCGCCAGAGCGGGTCCCGCCATTGATTTATCCCTTGAGCCAAAAGCTTCGCGTCATCGGGGAACTGGGCTTTGACGCGGCCTTGGTGATCCCGTTTAACAAGGAATTCAGCCAGCTTACGGGCGAGCAGTTCGTTCGCGGTCTGGCTCGTGACTTTGGCCAAATCCACAGCCTTTGCGTCGGCAGCACTTTTACCTTCGGTTACAAGCGCGGGGGAAACGTATCCCTGTTGCGCGAGTTGGGGAAGGAGTTGAAATTCGTGGCGCACGGCCTAGCGGCGCTGGCCCTTGACGGCGAGGTGGTGAGCAGCACACGAATTCGCGAGGCCATCCACGCCGGGGATTTGGAAGCTGCCAGCCAGATGTTGGGGCGCACTTACTCGTTTTCGGGGCATGTGCTGAAAGGGGATGGAATTGGCCGCCAGCTTGGTTTTCCCACCGCGAATGTGGACGTCACCGGATTGGTTCTGCCGCCGCAGGGCGTCTTTGCGGCCCGGGCGATCACCAAAGGTCGAGCATATCGAGCCGCGGTAAACATTGGAGTTCGTCCGACTCTCGCCCAGCCGCAGCCCGGCTTGCGCGTGGAGGCGCACTTGCTGGATTTTGCCGGTGACCTTTATGGCCAGGAATTGGAACTGGTGTTTGTGGCGCGATTGCGGGGTGAGATGAAGTTTGCCTCGCTCGCCGACCTTTCCGCGCAGATCGCGCGGGATGTTGCCTTGGCCCGGGAAATCTTTTAGGTTCCGGCGCTCCGATTTCAGAGGGTTTGCCCCGAAATTTCCGGCCCGGCTTGCCGTGCCCGTGAGACGAAAAGTGAACAGATTTTGGAAGAATTGAGTCTATTGCGAAAATGAACACCGGAATCAGTGCCATTAACGCGGAGGTCCAGCAGGCGAGCGCGTTCGTAACGCCGTTGCTGGCCGAGATGAACAAGGTCGTCGTCGGGCAGAAATATCTGGTCGAGCGGCTGGTCGTGGGATTGCTCGCGAATGGCCACGTTTTGCTCGAGGGCGTCCCTGGCTTGGCCAAGACCCTGTCGGTCAAGTCACTCGCGGGCTGCTTAAACGTGAAGTTCGCCCGCCTCCAGTTCACGCCGGACATGCTGCCGGCGGATGTCATTGGCACACAGATCTACAATCCGCAATCCGGCGGCTTCACCACTCGGCGCGGCCCCATCTTTGCCAACCTGGTCCTTGCCGACGAAATCAACCGCGCCCCGGCCAAAGTGCAAAGCGCGCTGTTGGAAGCGATGCAGGAGAAGCAAGTCACCATCGGCGACCAGACCTTCAAGCTGGAGGAGCCGTTCCTGGTGCTCGCCACGCAAAATCCCATCGAGCAGGAGGGCACCTACCCGCTGCCCGAGGCGCAAGTGGATCGCTTCATGTTGAAGCTGAAGATCGGCTATCCGACCCGCGAGGAGGAGCGCCAAATCCTCGACTTGATGGCCAAGACTTCCGGCCAGCCCAGCGTCACGCCGATGGTCGATCCCAAGGCCATTCTGGGCGCGCGCCAGGTGATTAATGACATCTACATCGACGACAAAGTGAAAGACTACATCGTCGATATCGTTTGCGCCACGCGCGAGCCGGACAATTACAAGATTGACGTGGCGCAGTTCATCCAGTTGGGCGCGTCCCCGCGCGCGACGATTTCGCTCACGCTGGCGGCGAAGGCCTACGCCTTTCTGAAAGGACGCGGCTACGTCACCCCGCAAGACGTGAAAAGCATCGGCATGGATGTCCTGCGGCACCGCGTCGCGATCACCTACGAGGCCGAGGCCGAGGATAAAACCAGCGAGACGGTCGTGCAGAAGATTTTTGACGAACTGCCGGTGCCGTGAGCTGCGGGACGACGAGCAAAACAGTTCATGTGCAGATGGAAAAAGTCATCTGATCAAGAACGATGATCCCCCGCGAAATTCTCAAAAAAATCCGGCAGATCGAGCTGCGCACGAACCGGCTCGTCTCCGAGTCGCTGGCGGGGCATTATCACAGCGTCTTCAAAGGGCAGGGGATGAACTTCGAGGAAGTGCGCGAGTACCAGCCCGGTGATGAGGTGCGGGCCATCGATTGGAACGTCACCGCCCGGATGAATCATCCGTTCGTGAAGAAATTCGTGGAGGAACGGGAACTCACCTTGATGCTGGTGGTGGACCTGAGCGGCTCCGGGTTGTTTGGCTCGGGTGAGCAATCCAAGCGCGAGCTGGCTGCGGAGATCGCCTCGGTGCTTGCATTCTCGGCCATCCGGAACAACGACAAGGTGGGGTTGATCCTGTTCACGGACGAGGTCGAGAAATTCATTCCGCCGCGCAAAGGGCGTCGTCACGTCCTGCGTGTGATTCGCGAAATACTTTTCTTCGAGCCGCGCCGCCGGGGGACCGATCTCTCCGGCGCCCTTGAGTTCATGAGCCGCGTGACCGCGCATCGGGCGATTGTGGTGGTGCTTTCGGATTTCCTGAACCCCACGGCCCCCACGCGCACCTCGGTGGATTCCCATTTGCGGCGGCGGGCCGTTTATTCCGAAACGTTGGGACAATTGTCGTTCGGGGCGTTGCGCCAGGCCAATCGCCGCCACGATCTGGTCGCCGTCCATATCGTGGATCGCTACGAGTTGGAGTTGCCCGCGCTCGGGCGGCTGGTTCTCAAAGACTCCGAGACCGGCGAGGTGGTGGAGGTGAACACCGGGGACGAGCGCAAGCGCGAGGCGTTCAGGCAGCGGCAGGCCAAGGTGCAGGCGGAGTTGCAGAGCCTTTTTCGCTCGGCTGCCATTGATGCCATTCAACTGCGCACCGACCAGCCGTACGCGGTGGAGTTGGGCCGCTTCTTTGAGACGCGCGAGAAGCGCCGCGCGCGGGGATAGTGGATGAAAACCAATTCCTCAGCGCTTGTGCTGCCCGCGCCGTCCACCAACGGCGCGCCCTCGACGGTCGCGGATATTCGCGACCTCAAGGCCCCGGTGGTGATTCCGAACGGATGGGCCTGGCTTTGGTGGACGCTCGGGGCCGTTGCTGTCGCCACCGCCGCCTGGTGGTTGTGGAAACGCTGGCTGCGCCGTCGCGCGGAAAAGGCGGCGGCGCTCCCTCCCCCCGTCCCGGCGCACATTCGGGCGCGCCTGCGTTTGAACGAGGCGCTTGGATTGATCGCCGAGCCGCGCCCGTTCTGCATCGCCATTTCGGACGCGCTACGCGCGTACCTGGAGGAACGGTTCAGCCTGCGCGCGCCTGACCGGACGACCGAGGAGTTTTTGATCGAGTTGAAAACGAGCCAGTTATTGAACGGCGACCAGAAGCTGGCCCTGGCGGATTTTCTGAGCCGGTGCGACCTGGTGAAGTTTGCCCGCTATGTGCCGGCCAAACCGGAGTTGATGGACCTCCAAAGCGCCGCAATGCGACTCGTTGATCAAACCGAGCCACCGCTCTTTCCCCCGCCGGGAGAAACGCCCGCGCCGGTGACACCATCTCCCGCCGCCTCATGACCTTCGCGCATCCATGGTTGCTTGCGTTACTGGCGCTCCTGCCGGTGCTGGCGTGGTTGCGCGGCCGTCATGGATCGGAATCGGCCTTTCTTTATTCCTCGGTGCAATTGACCCGGAGCATCAGCGGCCTGACCCGCTCGCACGCGGGCGCGATCCTGCTCAAGCTGCGCTGGCTGGCGCTGGCCTTCTTCATCGTCGCGCTGGCCCAGCCGCGCATTGGCCTGGGCGAGGCGAAGATCAAGGCCAGCGGCATCGACATTGTGGTGGCCGTGGATCTTTCCGGCAGCATGGCGGCGGAGGATTTCGAGTTGAATCATCAACGCGTGAACCGCCTGATTATTGCCAAGGATGTGCTCGATAAATTCGTTGCCAAGCGATCCAGCGACCGCATCGGTTTGGTGGCGTTTGCTGGTCGCGCTTATGTGGCGGCGCCCCTCACCTTGGACCACGATTTTCTGCTGCAAAATTTGCAACGCCTCAACCTCGGCTCCATTGAGGATGGCACCGCCATCGGCTCCGCGCTCACGGCGGCGTTGAACCGCTTGCGTGATTTGCAGTCCAAAAGCAAAATTGTGATTTTGATGACGGATGGCCAGAACAACGCGGGCAAGATCCAGCCGCTCACCGCCGCCGAGGCCGCCCAAACGCTGGGTGTGAAGGTGTACACCATCGGGGTGGGCACCCACGGCACCGCGCCGTTTCCGCAAACGGACGTGTTTGGCAACCGCCGCTATGTTCCGATGGAAGTGGACATCGACGAGCAGACTCTCACGAAAATCGCCGAGCGGACCGGTGGAAAATATTTCCGCGCGGACAACACCAGCGCCTTGCGCAACATCTACGCCGAGATTGACCGGCTGGAAAAGACCGAGGTCGAGGTCAAAAAATTCCAGCGCTACCGGGAGCTGTACGCCTGGTTGATCACACCGGGCTTGGCGTTATTCTTATTGGAGATCATTCTGGCCAACACTGTTTGGCGGAAATTGCCGTGATGACGCCAGCCTGACCTTATTATGCAATTTGCGTCGCCAGGAATTCTTTGGATCGCGCTGGGAGCAGTCCCGGCGGTGGCGGCGTTTCTATGGTGGGCTTGGAAAAGAAAAAAGCAACTGATCGGCCAGTTCGTTCGCTCGCGTCTGCTGGCGAATCTGACAGTCGGCGTGTCCGATCGCCGCCAGAAAACCCGGCAGGCCATGCTGGTGGTTTCCGTGGCGTTGCTCTTTCTGGCTTTGGCGGGGCCGCAGTGGGGATTCGCCTGGGAGGAGGCGCACCAACGCGGCTTGGACATCGTGGTGGCCATCGACACATCGCGCAGCATGCTGGCCTCGGATGTCCCGCCCAATCGCCTCACCCGCGCCAAGCTGGCCGCGCTCGACCTCATGCGGCTTGCCCGCAACGACCGCATGGGTTTGGTCGCCTTTGCGGGCAGCGCGTTTCTCCAGTGCCCGTTGACCCTCGACGAGGACGCTTTCCGGCAAAGCATAAACGCGGTGGATGTCGGAATCATCCCGCAGGGCGGCACCGCGCTGACCGAGGCGA
>CAZMLP010000320.1:0-2349 GCA_964566745.1 uncultured Verrucomicrobiota bacterium
GGCGCGCGCGGGCCGTGGGTGGAATTATACAACGCCGGCGACTCCGCAGTCAGCCTGGCTGGATATTATCTGAGCGCCAATTACACCGGCCTCGCGCAATGGGCTTTCCCGGCCGGGGCTGTGATCGCGCCGGGGCAATTCGCGGTCGTTTGGTTGGACGGCCAGCCTGCCAACACGACTGCCACCGAGTGGCACGCGAACTTCCGGCTGGCGCCGGGCGCGGGCGTTGTGGCGCTCGCGCGCGACCAGAACGGCACGGTGGCCGTGGTGGACTACATCAATTATATCGACGCGGGAACAGACCGCTCCTACGGCTCGACGCCGGACGGCCAGGCGCGCACCCATGCGGTGTTTGGTCCACCAACACCCGGTGCCTCGAACGGCTCGGTGACCGGCTCGGCGCGGGTGTTGATCAATGAATGGCTGGCCTCCAACCACCATGTGAACACGGACCCGGCGGACGGCCACTACGATGACTGGTTCGAGCTTTACAACGCGGGCAACGCCTCGGCGAATCTGGGCGGATACTCCCTGACCGACTCGTTAACCAACAAACCGCAATTCGTGATTCCAGCCGGGGTCATCATTCCCGCGGGCGGGCAGTTGCTCGTCTGGGCGGACAACGACACGAACCAAAACGGGCCGAATTCGCGCGATTTGCACGTGAACTTCAAATTGAGCGCGGACGGCGAGGAGATTGGCCTGTTCGCGCCGAATGGAGACCTCGTGGACTCGATCCGCTTCGGCGCGCAGACCAATGACGTGAGCGAAGGGCGCCGGACGGATGGCGCGGACGGGCCGTTCGTGTCGTTCACGACGCCGACGCCGGGCGAATCAAACGAGGGCGGACCGGCCAACGGTGGCGGGTTGCGCATCACGACCATTCATGCCTCGGCGACCGGCATCGCCATCACTTGGAACTCCACGACCGGGGCGCGTTACCAATTACAGACCAAGCAAAGCCTCGCGGACGCGACTTGGACCAGCATTGGCGACGTGATTGTGGCCACCGGACCGGCCAGCTCCGCTTCCGACGCGGGCGCGGCGGGCCAGGGCCAGCGGTTCTACCGCCTGGTGCAATTGGGGCCGTAACCGCCCCTTGATCGAGCGTTGAATCGCCCACGGCGCGGCTGGCGAAAACAGGCGCGCTTGTAATTTTCAGGCAGGCTCTTAGTCTCCGGGGCATGGCGCGGAAGGAATCGTCGGGCGGGACGAACCAGGGCTTCGGTGAGGTCGTCGGGATCGTCCTCATCGCCCTGGCCGTGTTGTTTTTTGCCGCCCTGTTCACCTACGACCTCAAGGATGTCCCGGCGAACACCGCCACGCCCAACCAGCCCCCGCACAACTCGATCGGCATGTTTGGCGCCTGGAGCGCCTCCAAGCTGTTCTTTCTGTTTGGCGCGGCGGCGTACTTGATTCCGCCGCTCTTCCTGCTTTTTGGCGTGGCGCAATATGTCCGGGCGCTCGATTTCCTGACCCGCCGCTGGTTGTGGTCGGTTCCCCTGATGCTTTGCTTTATGGGCGAGCTGGACTTGCTCTACCGGCGGTTCCAGGCGCTGGATCAAGTGCGCCAAAACGTGAATGCCCCCAGCCCCGGCGGGCTGGTCGGCTGGGCGCTGAACAGTCGCTATACCTTTGGCGTCTTCGGGCACATCGGGGCGTCCATTGTTTTCATCACAATTTATCTGATCAGCCTGCTTTACCTGACGAATTTTCAATTGTTCGGCTGGATCGGCGCGATGATCCACAATCTCCGCCACCCGGAGGAAAAGCCGTTCTCCGCCGATGGTCTTTCCGAGAAGGAGCTGGAGAAGCGCGCCAAGGAGCTCTCCAAGCACGCCAAGAAACTGCAGGACGAGATGGACAAGCAGAACCTCCAGACCGAGAAGGAGGCCGCGAAGTCGAAGGAGAAAGAGAAGGAAGAGGCCGGGGATCCGGAAAAAATGGTCGCGGAAAAAAGTGGTTTGGGCGCGGATGGTTTGCCGGTGCCCGAACCGACCGTTCGCGACCTGAGCGTGCCCCAGCCGCGTCTTGTTCCACCGGAGGCGCTCGCGAAAGGGACCGAGCCGGTGTCCGAGGCCAAGCCGGAGCCTGAACCCAAGCGCAAATCGAAATCGAAAAACGAGCCGGTGCTGGAAGGGGAAGTGATTTCCGCCCGCGAAATCACTGCGGCGACCACGGAGGATATTTTGGGACGCAAGTCCGCCGCGCAACCGCCCGAGGAGGAGAAGCCGCCGTTCAATGTTCCTGAGCCGGAGGCGGAGGCCGCGCCGGTGGAGGACAATCCATTTGCCGCGCCGGTCGCCATGGCTGCCAACACCCCGGAGGCTCCGGCGGCGCCGCCCGTCC
>CAZMLP010000321.1:0-4310 GCA_964566745.1 uncultured Verrucomicrobiota bacterium
AGGACGAGCCCAAAACCTCGGCATTTATCCGCCAGGCCTTGCAGGCGGAGGGTTTTTCCGTGGAGGTCAAGCCGGATGGCATCGCCGGGCTGGCCACCGCGACCACGGGCGAGTTCGATGCCATCGTGCTCGACGTGATGCTGCCCGGACGCGACGGGCTGAGCGTATTGCGCGAGCTGCGCTCCCGCCGCAACCTCACGCCGGTGCTTCTGCTTTCCGCCCGCGGCGAGGTAAACGAGCGGGTCGAGGGTCTTAACACCGGCGCGGACGACTATCTCGCGAAGCCATTCGCCCTGGCAGAATTGATTGCCCGCGTCCGCGCGCTTGGCCGCCGGGCGGGCGAAACCAAGGCCCTGCAGTTGCAGGTCGCCGATCTCCTTCTCGACTCGGTCACGCGCAAAGTAACCCGCGCGGGCAAGCCCGTGGACCTGGCCACGCGCGAGTACCGCCTGCTGGAGTTCTTGATGCGCTCCGCCGGGCAGGTTTGCGGGCGGATGGACATTCTGGAAAAAGTCTGGGAATACCATTTCGATCCCGGCACCAACTTGGTGGATGTTTATGTGGGAAGGCTGCGCGAGAAGATTGACGCCGATTCCGAGCAAAAATTAATCCACACGGTGCGGGGCGTTGGTTACGTCATGAAGGAGAAGGCATGACGATCCGCGCCCGCCTGACGGTCTGGTACGCCGTGTTTCTCACCGGCTCCGCGCTGCTGCTGGCGGCTTTCTCCTACCATGAGTTCATCGAGGAAAAGGAGGCCGCCGAAGCGGCGCCTTCGACCCCAATTCCTTTCGGCCACTCGTTCGACCGGATCATCCAGATTTCATTCGCCTGGGGGGGAATTGCCCTGGTGCTTGGCTTGGCGGGAGGCTGGTGGCTCACCCGCAAAGCGCTCCTTCCCATCGCAACCCTTACCGACGCCGCCACAAAACTCCACGAGGGCAACCTTCACGGGCAATTGCCGGTTCGGGGCAATGGCGACGAATTGGACCGGTTGACGGAGGTGTTCAACGCGATGACCGCGCGTCTCGACCAGTCGTTCCAGCGCGTGCGCGAGTTCACCCTGCACGCCTCGCATGAGCTAAAAACCCCGCTCACCGTCATGCGCGGCGAACTGGAGTCCGCGTTGCGGGACGAGTCCCTCCCCGGAATTCAGCGCGAGCGCGTTTTGAGCCAGTTGGACGAGGTCGCGCGCCTGACGCAAATCGTGGACGGCCTCACGCTTTTGACCAAGGCGGACGCCGGCCAGGTCCAGCTCGAATCCAAACCGGTCCGGCTTGACGAGCTGGTGCACGACGCGTTCGCCGACGCGCAGATTCTGGCGCGGCCTTGGCGTGTGAACGTGACGCTGGGGGCCTGTCCGGCAACCACGATTCAAGGGGATCGCCATCGCCTCCGCCAGATGCTTCTGAACCTGACCGACAATGCCGTGAAGTACAACCGGGCCGAGGGAACGGTGGGCATTGATCTCCGGCAGGAAAACTCACGCGCCATCCTGACCGTTGCCAACTCCGGGCCCGGAATTCCGCGAGAGATCCAGGAGCGCGTGTTCGACCGGTTTTTCCGCGGTGACTCGGCGCATAGCCACACGGTGGAAGGATGCGGTTTGGGGCTGAGCATTTCCCGCTGGATCGCCCGGGCGCATGGCGGGGAAATCTCCCTCGTTTCCGAGCCTTCGCTGCAAACCGTCGTCACCGTCCAATTGCCGCTCGGTGGGGAAGGAACCTGAGCCATGCGCAAGCTCCTGATCATTTTGGCACTGTCCGCGGCGCTGGTTCCGCTTTTCACCGGCTGCGTCTCCTACGAGGCGCGGCCCATTTCAGCCGGCGACAACGCCACCCAATTTGCCGCCCGGCGATTGGACGACCCCGGCCTCAAATCCTTTGTGGAGTCTCACGCGCCCCGGATGGGCTCGTGGCCGCCCGCGGCTTGGGATCTCGATTCACTGACGGCGGCCGCGCTTTATTTTCACCCCGGCCTCGCGCTCGCGCGAGAGCAATGGGGCGTCGCGGAGGCCGGGATCAAGACGGCTGGCGGCCGTCCCAACCCCGTGGTGAGCGCGACGCCCGGCTATGATTTTAGCGCCGCCAGCGGCGTTCCCGCCTGGATTCCGCTCGTCAACATCGACTGGCCCCTGGAAACCGCCGGCAAACGCAATCGGCGCCTCGAACGGGCGCGGGAGCTTTCCGCGGCGGCCCGGTTTGGCGCGCTGGCGGCCGCCTGGCAAGTTCGAGCCGGTTTGCGCGCCGCCCTGGTTGATGTTGTTGGCGCCCGCCGCCGCCAGAGCCTCCTGGCCGCGCAGATTTCCCTGCAAGCGCAAATCGTGGCCTCGCTGGAGCAACGTCACGCGGCCGGAGCCGCCGCGGAACCGGAGGTGGCTTTCGCCCGGCTGGCGTTAAACAAGACGCGCCTGGACCTCGGCGACGCGCAGCGCGCCGAGACCGAGGCTCAAGGGCGCTTGTGCTCCGCGATTGGCGTGCCTTTGGCGGCGACGGCGTCGCTTTCCCTGGATTTTGACCTGGCGAAGGCTCCTCCGGGCCACGACATCCTGACGGGCGCGGAGGCCCGCCAGCATGCCCTGCTCTCCCGGCCAGACCTGCTCGCCGCGCTGGCCGACTACGCCGCCAGCGAGTCCGCGCTCCGGCTTGAGATCGCCAAGCAATATCCCGACATTCACCTCGGCACGGGCTACCAATGGGACCAGGGAGAAAGCAAATGGCAACTCGGCGTGACCGCCGAGATTCCGGTGCTCAACCGGAATCAAGGCCCGATCGAGGAGGCCAAGGCGCGTCGTGGCGAAAGCGCGGCCCGTTTCAACGCGCTTCAGGCCAGGATCATCACCGATGTCGAGCAAACCTTGGCGGTGCTCGAGCTGACGCGACGACAATTGACCGAGGCCGAGACCCTGCTCGCCGGCCAGCAAAAGCATCTCGCATCCATCGAGGCCCAGCGGGCCGCCGGCGCGGCAGAACGGATGGACGAGCTGCAGGCCCGCCTGGAGCTCTCCGCCGTCGAGTCCGGCCGCCTGGACCGGCTGGCACGCTGGCAACAAGCCATCGGCGCGGCAGAGGACGCCTTGCAGCCGTCAGCGATCAATATCGAGGCGGTGTTGGCAAATTCAAGAGCCTCGACGACCCCTGTGAAGACCAAACCGGACCAAGGGAACATTCCATGAGATTCACGAAACTTCGACTCGGTTTGGCATTGATGGCTGGCGTGGCGATGTCGCTGAGTGGCTGCCATCCCGGCGCCGATTCCGCGAAGCCAATCGCCACGGAGAAAGACAAAGAAAAGGGGAAGGAACCGAAGTCCGGGCCGGGCGTGGTCCGGTTGGAGGCGGAGGCCGTGAAGAAAATCGGCCTGCAAACGGAAACCCTTAAGGCGGCCAAATTCACACCTGAACTCAAGGCTTACGGGCAGGTATTGGACCCGACACCGCTCGCCGCCACCGTGGCCGAGTTGATACCCGCGATGGCCTCGGCGCAAAACTCACGGCAGGAATTCGAGCGCCTGACGGAGTTGCACGCGCAGGACAACGCCTCCACTCGCGCGCTGCAAGCGGCGGATCTCGCGGCCAAGCGGGATCAACTGGCGGTGGAGGCGGCCTTGACGCGCGCGACTTTGGCATGGGGGAAGCGCGTGACGAGCCATCCCGATTTGCCCGGCTTCGTCCAGTCGCTCGTGTCGCTCGAGAACGCGCTGGTGCGCGCTGATCTGCCGGCCGGCCAAATGTTGAAGGAGCCCCCTGCCCGCGCCTTGATTTTCACCCTGCAAGAGTCGGCGCCGCCGCTTGCGGGCGAATTTTTTTCCGAGGCTCCCATGGTCGATCCGCAGTCGCAGGGACAGGGCTTCTTTTTTCTGGTGAGAAATCCGCCAACCTCTTTGCGACCCGGAGCCACCATCACCGCCACTGTTCCGGCGGGAGGCGAAGCCTCGCAAGGAGTGTGGATTCCGCGCGCGGCCATTTTGCGTGTCGAGGGCAAAGCGTGGGTCTATGAGGCCGCCAGTGAAACGGAGTTTCATCGGGAGGAGGTCAACCTTGAGCATCCAGGCGCCCAAGGCTGGTTTGTCACGGGCGATTTGAAGGCGGGAGACAAAGTAGTCACGACTGGCGCGGCGCTGCTTTGGTCCGAGGAAACCAAGGCCCGCAACCCGGCCGAGTGATGTTGAATTCCATCGTACATTTCTCGCTCCGCTTTCGGGGAGTGGTGGTCGCCCTGGCGTGCTTGCTTTTGGGTTACGGCGCCTATGTCGCGGTCCACGCCAAGCTGGATGTCTTTCCCGATTTCGTGCCGCCCGAGGTGACTATT
>CAZMLP010000322.1:0-5037 GCA_964566745.1 uncultured Verrucomicrobiota bacterium
GACTTTTGCCGCGCCTTGTAAACCACCCCCATGCCACCGCGCCCGAGGCAGTCGAGGATCTCCAGTTGCGGAAAATGCGGGGCGATTTGGTCTGGTGGCAACGAGGGCGGGGCCGGGCGCGGCGGCTCGTCAGTGAAGACAGTTTGCGTCCTCAGGTTCAGCGCCATCAGGCAGGCCGGGCACAACCCCGCGGGCGCGTTCCCCGGCAACGCGGAACCGCACTCCGGGCATTCCTTCAAGGAAATGTCGCTCATGCCCGTTTCTTACCGGCCAGGAAAAGGTTGTTACCGGGAAAACTCATTTTTTTATTGGCGGCTCAAGGCGGCGGCCAGATGCCGCATCTCGGTCTCCACATCGGCTCCTTCCGCCAAGGTGCGCGCAATCTCCTCGCGATAGATTTCCCGGAAGCGCTTGCGCAACCGGTGCGCGGCCACCCGCGCGGCACCCTCGTTGACCCCCAAACGCGCCGCCACTGCCGGGTAATCCAGAGACCCGCGCCCACCCAGGAGACAGCCCTTGAGCTGTTCAAAATCATCCCGCCGGCCCGCCACCACAAACTCCTCCCGCAGGCGGTTCACCGTCAAGTCGAGCAGCGTCAACGCCCATTGCCGGTCGTACGTCTCATCCGGGGCGAGCGCGGCGACATCGGCGGCAAAACGGCTTTCCGCCAAAGCCGTGTCCAGCGGGAAATGGGTGTGGCCACCACCGCGACGTTGCGCCGAGGCACGCCGCCGCTCCTTGCTCATGAAATTCCTCAACGCGACGATGAGAAAGGTGCGCAGCTTTCCCTTCTCACGGTCGGCACTCGCCAGCCAGCCCTTCTCCAGCAGGCGGGTGAAGAATTCTTGCGTGAGGTCCTGGGCGTCTGGCGGGGACTGCCCGGCGCGCCGGACAAAAGCGTAGAGCGGATACCAATACGCGCGGCAGATTGCCTCCATGGCCGCGGCGGACTCGGGCGAGGGCTGGCCGGTGGCCGCCAGCACGACCGACCACCGCGTGTTCGGAAAAACGCGCGGTCCCCCGCTGGAGGAAAAATGGCTGCTCATCGGTATATCGTGCCTCCTAACATTACCGAAAACCCGGCCACTGTTACAAGGCGGGGCAAACGAATGAAAACATTTAACAGGAGGAATAGAAAGCGCGGAGAACCACAAAGGAATTTCGTTTCCTGTCTCCGTTCCTCCGCGTCCTCCTTTTAAATTCTCCGCGGTGAATCGGTGGCTCGCCATATTTTTCCTTTCCAATAATACGCAGACGTATAGATTGCGCCCGGAATTGAAATCGACCTTTTGACCTTGATCGCATGAGCAACGCCGTCCCCCACATCCCGGTTCTCCGGCTCGGTCGCGTTTACGAGAGCCTCGACCAGAACAATGTCGTTGACCACCGCACTGGCGAGGTGAGGGCCACGGTCTCGACCGTCAATGCCGGCATCATTCGCAAGGATTTGCAAAAGATCGGCGCCGCCCGCGCCGCGTTGAAAAAGCTCACCACCGCGCAGTTGATCGAGATTTGCGCGAAGGCGGGCGAGGCATTCCTCAACGGCACGCTCCCGCTTGGTAGCAAGGGCCACACGCAATCCCCGGCGGATTACACCACCACTCTGAGCGCCACCAGCGGCCTGCCTCAGGTGATGGTGCGTCGCAACATGGCAAAGATTCACCATGCGCTGGTGAACATGAAGACCGTATTGAACGGCCTCACCCGCGGCCTCGACCTGGGCATCATTGACACCGGTTACGGCGTGGTGAGCGGGTCGCCGTGCAGCTTTTATCCCACCACCCAGGCGCTGGGCCTCGTGATGCCGAGCAATTCGCCGGCGGTGAATTCTCTTTGGCTTCCCTCCATCGCGCTCAAGACGCCGGTGATCATCAAGCCCGGGCGCGAGGAACCGTGGACGCCATATCGGCTTATCCAGGCGTTCATCGCCGCCGGCTGTCCGGCTGAGGCGTTCGGCTTTTACGCGACGGATCACGAGGGTTCCGGCGAGATTCTGAAGAGTTGCGGGCGCGCTCTGATCTTCGGTGACAAAAACACCATGGCGCAATATGCCAACAATCCCGCCATCCAGTTGCACGGGCCGGGCTTCAGCAAAATTTTGATTGGCGACGACGAGATCGAGAACTGGCCGCAATACATCGATCTGATGGCGGGCAGCATTGCCGAGAACGGCGGTCGCTCGTGCATCAACGCCAGCGCGGTCGTCGTGCCGAAATACGCGCGGGAGATCGCCGACGCCCTGGCGCAAAAACTCGGCCCGCTCGCGCCGACCCGGCCGGACGACGAAAACGCGAGGCTCTCCGGCTTCGCGAACCCAAAGATGGCCGATTACATCGACGGCGCCATCGACGCCGATCTCAAGACGCCTGGCGCGGAGGACGTCACGGCCAAGTATCGCGACGGCGCACGCAAGGTGGTCTTCGAGGGCGGCACCTATCTGCGGCCCACGATCATTCTGTGCGATTCCTTCGCGCATCCGCTGGCGAATCGCGAGTTCCTTTGCCCGTACGCGAGCGTGGTGACCGCGCCGCAAAGTGAGATGCTCAAACAGATTGGGCCGAGCTTGGTGGTTACCGCGATCACGCGCGACCCGGCCTTCACCGAGCAGTTGCTTGACTCGCCCCTGATCGAGCGCCTGAACCTTGGTCCGGTACCCACGATGAAAATCTCGTGGGACCAGCCGCACGAGGGGAACATGTTCGAGTTCCTTTACAAGCGTCGAAGCATCGACCGGGCGTGGTAGGTCCTGGCGGAGTCCTGGCGGAGTCCTGGCGGACGGCCAAAGACATTTCATAGTGACGACATCGCGAGCGGTGGCCGGGTATCCCTGAGCCTGGGAGGTTCCTTTCCGATGCTTCAGAAAATTGCGGCGTTTGAAGCAAAATAGGGCTCAGCGAAGCTTCGCCCCACCGGCTTACGATGCTGGCGCAAGAGCGATGGTCATCTTCAGAATCGAGCCTCGGATTGGATCGGACGGCTCATCGAGCCGCTCCTACCAACACACAAGTCCGCCCAGCATTTCGCAGCGCCGACCACGTTTGGTTATAGTCCTGAGTTCATTGTCGATCAAAGACTTGGTCGCCGATCTTTTGTATCAGTTGCCTCTGTTCATCGGGAGAACCGTGGCGAAGGTCGGACACGAGGTGAGCGATTTGCTCGTCACTCAACTTTTCCACGACGCTCTCAAGCATTGGCTTCAGGTAATAAATTGGGGGAGTGCCTCCCGCAGCGCAGGATCTTCCCAATAGAAAGTAAGTCTGCGTCGAGAAGTTCCGCCAGTTCGGCGTAAAATTCACCTCCCGGCGGCTGAGCCACTTTTCCAATGCGCTGACAGTGCGGTTCTCACTGGAGAAACTCCCAAACCAAGTAACTTGAGTTCGAGTCGATCCCGATATGGGGCAAATCCAATTTCTCACCTCTTTGTATGGAATAATTGGTCCGACCAATCCGAACAATAGAACGAAAACCAATGCGGTTGAAATGCTCCAATGGACATGCTTTTTGGTGGGTGCCACCACGCCATGAACCTACAGCGCCGGTCTGCTTAGTAAAAGGCGGAAATCACAGCCAAGTGGCCGTACGCCGTGAGAATTCGACTCACGGATTTGGCCGGATGGCTCGTCACGGCGAGTCCCTACCCCCCAACTGGCGGCGTGCATTTCGGGACGCGTCCGCACTTGCCGTCGTGGCTTGCGTTCGGTTGTAATCCCGCCGCTATGCTGAAATTCAATCCCGCGTTGGAGACGCTGCCGGTGTATCAACCCGGCCGGCCGATTGAGGAAGTGGCGCGCGAGCTGGGCTTGCCGGCCGCGGACTTCATCAAACTCGCGTCGAACGAAAATCCGCTTGGCCCATCGCCTGTCGCGCTTGCGGCCATGCAACGCATCCTGCCGCACCTGCACCTTTACCCGGATGGCAACGCGTTTTACCTCAAGCAAAAGCTCGCGGCAAAGGTTGGCGCGGAACCGGCGAACCTCATTCTCGGCAACGGCTCGAACGAATTGATTGAGTTCGTCGGACACGCGTTTCTGGAGCCGGGCGCGGAGGTGGTGGTCTCGCAATATTGCTTTGCGGTGTATCCCATCGTCACGAGCCTGTTCAGCGCGAAGCTCGTCACGGTGCCCGCGAAGAATCACGGTCACGACCTGCCCGCGATGCTCGCCGCCGTCACGCCGCGGACGCGGATCATGTTCGTGGCGAACCCGAACAACCCCACCGGCACGCTTGCCTCCCGCAACGAGGTGGTGGACCTCGTGAACGCGATTCCCGACGACGTGCTGCTGGTGATGGACGAGGCTTACATCGATTTTCTGGAAGACCCGGTCGATCTCGCGTCGCTGGTCGTTTCCGGCGGGAGGAAGAATCTGCTGCTCATGCGGACCTTCTCCAAGATTTTCGGCCTGGCGGGCCTGCGTATCGGCTATGGCATCGGGCATCCGGCGTTGATCGCCGCGCTGGAGAAGATTCGGCAGCCGTTCAACATCAACTCGCTGGCACAGGCGGCGGCAATGGCCGCGCTGGACGACCACGAGCATCTCGGTCGCACGCGCGCGAACAATCGTGCCGGCTTGCGCTATTTGGAGACCGAACTGCGCCGAATGAAAATCGAGTTTGTCCCGTCAGCGGCAAATTTCGTGCTTTTGCGCGTTGGCAACGGCGGGCACGTGTTTGCTGAATTACAGAAGCGCGGCGTGATCGCGCGCCCCATGGGTGGCTATGGATTGGGCGAGTGGATTCGCGTGACGGTCGGCACGCCGGCGGAAAACGAGCGATTCATCGCCGCCCTCGGAGAAGTGCTGGGCGCGGCCAAGGCCAAATAGCCGGCTCCAATCCAATTTGTCGAATCCAGCCCGCCGATCTATTTCCTGCGGGCGAACTTCAGAAAATCCTGCAATTGCTCCGGGCGGGCCTGCCAGTAGCTCACGAGCCGGCCCAGCATTTCAAGGCTCTGCGGCCGCAGATGATGCTCGATGTCCTCGACCTCTTGCTCGACCGTTTCCGGCGCCAGGCCCAGCAAGCCGAAGAAATCCTTCAGCG
>CAZMLP010000323.1:0-5169 GCA_964566745.1 uncultured Verrucomicrobiota bacterium
GTGGGAACGCTTCAATCCGAAGATGGATTCATCATTCCAAGGCTGGTCGGTAAACAGGTCGCTGCTCGCGAGCGTGATTTCATAACCCAGCTCGCGCAGGCCATCCAGCAAGCACAAGCAACGGCGATGCGCGCCCGAGCGGGCCGGGTAGGGGTTGGAATGGAAATAGACGAGCGCGCGCCTGGCGGCGGATGCCGGCTTGGGCGGGGCAGCCACGGCAGTTGTTTGGCCGCGGGATTCGAGCCGGCCATTGATCTCGGCCAAGCCCTCGGACTCGGGACGGCCTTGGGAGAAATCCACCCAGCCTCTCGCGCGGGAATGGCGGGCGAGCAAAGAGTAGCAAGCGTGCAGCGCTTCGCGACCGCGCAAGACCTTGCCGTCCAGGTTGAAGGTGACTTCGGGATTTGCGCCATCCGGCCCGAGCTTCTCCATCATGGAGAACAGGGCGGGCACATGCGGCTCAATTCGCGCGAGAGTCTCGACCGACTGGTTCATGCCGGGAGGCATCAAACGCAACACGGAGTCACCATGGCGCTCATGGCAACGGCGGAGCGAGCGCCCCTCGCGATACAGCCGGCGATAAAGCGCGTTGAAATCGATGGGGCGAATCAGATGGCTAATCACCTCCGGCAGGTAGTGAACCCGGAGCCTCACCTTGTCGTTGAGCCGGTAGGCAAACTCCATGTCCTCAAAGCCGAAACGATACTCCGAGTCATACCGGCAATAGGTGAAGAGCGACGCTTTGCACGAGGAAGTGCCGCCGTAAAATCTCGAAAAGTCGTGGACGACGGATGGATTGGGGAAGCCAATCACGCTGTTTGCGGGATTGAACGCCCATTCCATCACCGGGGTTTTGGGCAACTCAGGCGCCGGGGCGAGTTGCGCGAGCAGGATGTCCGCCTCCTCCGGGTGACAACGATGAAACTCGACGCAACGGGCGAGGTAATCCGGCGCCGGCACGTCGTCGTCGTCATGCAGCGCCAGCCAGGCGGCGCTGGCGCGCTCGATGCAGGCGTTGCGCGCCGCAGAGAGGCCGGCGTTTTCCTGGTAATGGTAAACGATTCGCAAGGACTGGCCAAACTGGTTGACCGTCTCCGCCACTGGTGGTTGCGAGCCGTCATCGACGATTACCACCTCGAACTCGTCCTTGGACAAAGTCTGCGCGGCGAAGCCGCCGAGACAGCGCGCGAGGATTTCGGGCCGGTTGTAGGTCGGCAAAACGACGGAAATCACTGGTCGCTTGCGCCGCGCTCCAGACGCCTGGGTGGCGTCATTGGCAACAGCCGCGGGAGAGGCCGCGGCAGGAAGCGATTGCCCGGAAAGCAAGGCGAGATTCTGCCGCGCCTCGGCATTGTTCGCGTCCAGTTCCAGAATCCGCTCGTAGGTCAGGCGCGCGGAATCGAATTCTCCCGCCTGATAGAAACAATAACCAAGCGAGAAAAGAATGGGAATTTCGTCGCTGGCCCCTTGCAGGAGGCGGGCGTAGATTCGGGCCGCGTCTCCAAACCGCTTTTGCTCCCGATTCAGGTCCGCGAGCAATTGCAACGCGTCGCGGTTTTCGGGATCAAGTTCAAGCGCTTTGCTCAAAGATTGCTCGAACTCCTCCACGGCTCCAAGGCGAACGGCGGTGTGCGCCAGCTTCACATGACCGGGAACATGAAAGGGGGCCAGCGAGGTGAGCAGGCGGAACTCGACACGAGCTGCCTCCAAGTCGTTGGTCTGGAACAGGAGGCTGCCAAGCGTTTCGATGATTTGGGTGTTGTCCGGCGCGAGCAGTGTGGCCTCGCGCAAAGGTTCGCAGGCGGCGGCCAAGTTCCCGGCGGCGAAGTAGGTCTCGGCGGCCTGAAGGCAACCTTCCAGAGTGGCCGGGGCCAGGGACTCGACATGAGCCGATTTGGAACTTGATTTTGAGGTCTCCGGCGCGCTGGTTTCGGCCTGCCGCTCGAGCACTTCCAAATTTTCCAGCGCGATCTGGTTTTTTGGATCGAGCGCGAGGGCCCGCTCGTAAGTCAGCTTCGCCATCGAGAGATCATTCGTCTCGAAGAAGCATTTGCCCAATGCGAGCAACGCCTCGAGATCGACCGGGTTGAGGCTTAACAAGCGCGAATAACCGCGCGCGGCCTCGACATGATTGCCGGCCTGCAAATTCAAATTCGCAATCAATCGGAGCGCCGATGAGTTTTCCGGCTCCAAGGCTAGTGCGCGGGCAAGCGAAGCCTCGAACTGCTCGATTCGCTCGAGTTCCAGCGCGGCCATGGCGAGCTTTACATGCGCCTCGGGGTGGTTTGGGCGAAGGGACGCCGCCTTTTCCAATTGCTCCAACGCCAGCCGGTGCTCGCCGAGTTGAAAAGTCACCGAGCCAAGGCTTTCCCAAATTTCCCCATTGTCCGGCTCGATTGCCACCGCCCGTGTGAGGAGCAATTGCACACCGCGCAGGTCCCCGGTGCGGAAAAGCGCGCCGGCGCTGTCCAGCAGGGCCGGAATGCTTTCGCCACCGGACGCGGGAGCCGGGCGGTTCCTGGCCGCGGTCAAAACTTTGTCCGCCCAAGCGATGGCGGTCGCGTCGTACAGCGACGGGTGATTTTTGACGATCTGCGCCCGCAGCTCCTCATCGTGTTGCAACGCGCGCGTCACCATGCTTTCCGCCTTGGTGCGATAGCGCATCAACGGCTCGGGGACGCGTTGCTCGACCAGGCCATGCTCGAAGCAGCCGACCCAAAAATCCCAATCCTCGTAACCCCAGACCATGTTGCGGTTATAGCCGCCGACGGTCTCCCAAACTCCCCGGCGGTAAAGGGCGCAATACGCGTGCCGGGTGTTATTCAGAACCAATTTTGGATCATCGTCGCGGGTGCGCCAGATTTCGTTGCGGACGCCGAATTGCTCCACGTCTGTATAAGCGATGGAAACGCGGGGATTGGCTTCCAGCACGGAAACGGTTTTGGCGAGAAACTCGGGCTGGATCAAATCATCGGCGTCGAGCGGGAGAACATATTTGCCGGTCGCGGTGTGAATTCCGGCATTACGCGCGTCAGACAAGCCGCCGTTGGGCTTCTCAACGAGAGTGATTTTCCGGGAAGGATTTTCCGAGATAATGGCCTTCGCCACGGTGGAAGTGTCATCCTTGCTGCCATCATTGACGATGATCGCCTCCCAATCCGTGAAGCTTTGACCCAGGACACTTCCGACCGCCTCGCGAAGAAAATGTGCCTGGTTGTAGCACGGAATCACCACGGACACCGCGACGGTCTCGGCCGGTTTGGCCGCGGAGCCGCCGCCCGCGGAGGTGAAATGCAGTTCGATCTCCTGATGGCAACCGTTCGGAACGAAGTTTGCGAGCGAGGCCAGGTCGATTCTTTGCCCCGCCAGGAAGGCTTGCGCGAGCGCGCTGGCGGTGTACCGGTTGTTCGCGCCTTTGCGGTTTGGATAGACCGATTGCACCACGTTCAGCGGGGCGCAGAAAGCAACCGACTGCGCGTGGCAAAGCAGCGCGGGGCGGCTTTGGGAAAACGCGGCGGCGTTCGCGGCGAGCGCGGCCTCAAGAGTGTTGGGATTCTGATAATCGAGCTTTTCCAACAGCGGCAACAAGTCGGCCCCGCGATAGACCGAACTGGAAACTTCGAGCGGATAGCCGAAGTCATGCTGGGCGGCGGTCCACCTGTGTTTCAGCAGGCCCGAATTGACACCCGTAAAATCCGGAAGTTGCTGCGGCTGGTTTAGCGGGTAGCAAAACGTGGTGTTGCGACCGAGTCGGAGGGAGCAGCCAATGGAATCGGGGTTTTCATTCAGGGCTTGGACGGTGTCCGTCATCACGAAATTCCGGATGAACAGACAATCGTCCACCATCAGCACAATATTTTCCGCTCCTCGAGCGAGGCCAAGGAAATCGGCCTTGAAGTTTTGCTCGCGGACAAACTCCACCGACGGGTGTTGAGCTGCCAACTGCGCGTAGGCGGTGGCGTGCTCCGGCGTGGAAGCTGTGTGCAGAACCTTGAGCGGCACACTGGCCGCATCATGGCAATGCTGGGCAAAGGAGCGCAAGGTGGCGTCGAGTTGCATCGCCCGGTCTTTGCTGAAAATAATCCCGACTGCGCGGGGTCCGGGTTTGGTCGATGCTTGGGTGGCCTTGCGAACGAAGTGCCCTTCGATAACGACGAAATCGAGCTTCGAATCGAGGAAGTCCTGGAGGGCATCCTCCGGGGACTCCACGATGGTCCGGCCATGCTTGTTAAACGAGGTGTTGATAATCACGCCGTAGCCGGTGATCTCTTTCACGCGCCGAAGCAGGCGGTAATAATTGGCATTGTCCTCCTCGGTCACAAATTGCACACGAGAGGTGCCGTCGATGTGGATCGCGCCCGGCAGCGTCTCCCAGAATTCGCGTTTCAGGTCGAACGCGATCGTCATGTGCGGATTCTGGTAGCTGTGCCCGAACAGGCGCTCACGTTCCTCGGCCAGCATCGAAGGACAGAAGGGCTGGAACGAAGGCCGGTTCTTTATGTCCCGGTTCAGGATGTCGCGAATCTTGGGATTGCGGGCGTCGGCAATGATGCTGCGATTGCCCAAGGCGCGCGGTCCCCATTCCATGCGACCGTGAAAGATCGCGCCGACCTCGCCCCGGCAGATCGCGGCGGCGGCTTCCTCGGGCCAATCTTTGCTGGCGTCGGTTGCCGTCAGCCTCGTCTTGCATTGCGCGGCAAATTGATCGATCCGGCGGCGGGCCTCGGCTGCGGTGTAACAAGTGCCCCAATACGGCATCTTCTTTTCACCGAGCCAGCGCAGGCTGGCAGGCGTGTGGCCGCGCGCGAGCAACTGCAGAATGGCCGCCCCTTGCGCGGCGCCGTCGTCCGCCATGGCGGGCACAATGAACACCTCCTCGGCCAGCTCGCGATAAATGCGCTGGTTTAAAATGACGTTGGCAGTGACGCCCCCGCTCAGGCAAATCTTGCGGGCGCCAGACTTTTCCACCAGCGGGCGGAGGTAGGTCATCACCGTTTCCTCGGCAAACTTCTGCACGGCCGCGGAAAGATCCTCCTTGGAGAACCGCGCCATCAATTCTTGCACCCGGCCCTGATTCAATAATTGAAGCGCGCGCGCGTGGTCAATCTCAATGCCGCGTTCGGTCGAAATGGTCACCAGGCTCATCAATTCGCGATAAACCGCGTTGTC
>CAZMLP010000324.1:0-4901 GCA_964566745.1 uncultured Verrucomicrobiota bacterium
TCATCGAGGCCGGCCGGATCCTGGAGCATGAGGGGCTGGTCCGGCGCGGGGTGGACGCCCTGTTGGGGCTGCGGCAAGCCAATTTGGAACCGCACATGCTGGACGTCATCAGCGGTTGTGCCGGCGCCATTCCCGTCCTCATTCGGAGCGCCCGGATGCTCGAAAAGCAGGCGTTGATCGAGACCGCCGTTCGCTTTGGCGAGCACCTGTTGGCCTGCGCGATCAAGACCGATGACGGCTGGGGTTGGGACACCATGGCGGTGCCGGACCAGCCCCCGTTGACCGGATACTCGCACGGAGCCGCAGGAGTGGTGCGGGCATTGCTCGAGCTTCACCAAATCACCCAAGAGGCGCGTTACCGCGAGGCGGCGCTGGAGGGATTGCGCTACGAGCGGCGTCATTTCGTGGCGGAACAGGGGAATTGGCGGGATCTCCGCAAAGTGGAAACCGTCCCCGCGCCCGCGCAACCAATCTGCTGCCTCGCGTGGTGTCACGGCGCTCCCGGAGCCGGCATGGCACGACTGCGCGCGGCGCAACTTTTGGGAAACGATCCCGTGGTGCTGGGCGAGGCCCAAATCGCCGTGCAAACCACGTTGGGCGCGCTGGCCCGTCCGGTGACCCCGGGCGCGGGCAATTATTCGCTCTGCCACGGGGCGGGAGGGAACGCGGAGCTTTTGATATTGAGCGCCGACTTCTGGAATCGGCCCGACCTCCGGGCGACCGCGGAGGGCGTCGGCGTGGCCGGCATCGAAGTGTTCGAGAAACCGGGCCTGCCGTGGCCGTGCGGTGTGGCCAACGCGGGAGAAACACCCAATCTCCTGCTGGGGCTGGCTGGAATCGGCTATTTCTATCTCCGCCTGCACCAACCGGACCAAGTTCCATCGGTCTTGCTGGTGGATATCGCCGCCAAATAGCCCGACAGAAACCGCAAGCGAGGTTCGCGCCAGCTGTAAGCAAGCCCGGTTCTTTACGCCCAGACATGCCGGAACCGTGGCAGGTGAAACTGCCGTGTTTGCTGTTCCTGGGAACGAAAGCGCGCATTATTTGACCCCAGTTCATCGCCACGCCCAGACAGATTGATCGAAAAAGCTTCGAACTGAGAAGGGGACGAAGATACCGCTGGACGGCTTCGCGCCGCGGGGGCTTCCGATGAAGTTGTAAAGCGGGGCGTTGCCGGCGCTTTCTCCGGGCTGGCCGACAGGCCAAAACACCGTTACCATTTCCTTCCAGATCCATGAACGCTTTGATTCCACTTGTGCTGGCCATCCTCTTTTTGGGCGGCGTGTCGAGCCGGGCAGGGGACACCAATCCATGGCGGGTTGTCAGTGACCTTGAGTATGTCCGGGTGGGTGAGCAGGGACTGTCGCTCGATCTTTACCTTCCGGAGGTGAAGGCGCGACTGCCATTGATTGTCTGGGTGCATGGTGGCGCGTGGCGGTCAGGGTCCAAGAAGGGAATGCCGCTTACCAAGCTGGTTGGGGAAGGCTATGCGGTGGCGAGTGTGGATTACCGGCTTTCCTCGCAGGCAAAATTTCCGTCGCAAGTTCATGACCTCAAGGCGGCCATCCGTTTCTTGCGCGGTGCTGGCGGTAAATGGTCCTTGCCGGGCAAGATTGTGATCGCGGGCGACTCGGCGGGCGGGCATTTGGCGGCGCTGGTGGGTGTCTCGAACGGCCATGCGGAACTGGAGGGAGAGGAGGGAAATCACCGGGGGCAAAGCTCGGACGTGCAGGGAATCATCAGCTTTTACGGCGCGGCAAACCTCACCACGATTCTCAAGCAATCCACCCCGCACGGCCTGGGTGTGCGCGTCCCGGCTCTGCAATTGCTGCTCGGCGGCCAGCCTGATGATGTGCCGGAACTCGCCCGGCTGGCCAGCCCGGTTTTTTACGTCGATAAAAGCGATCCGCCGTTGCTGCTTCTCCACGGGGATCAAGACCCGCAGATGCCGGTCAACCAGGCGCTCGAACTTTGCGGCGCCTACGAGAAAGTGAAAGCGCCGGTGGAACTGGAGATGGTTCACGGCGCGGGGCATGGAGGGGCGGTCTTTTACGATGACGAGCGGTTGGCGGTGGTCAAAAAATTCCTCCAACGCCACTTTTAAACCAGTTGATACGGTGACTTGATCTTGTCGCGGAAACCCGGGACTCAGTTCGTGTTTGTGGATGGCAAGAGAGCCACGGTGTTTCGATTCTTGGTGGATTCGTAAATCGCCGAAAACATTTCGACAACGGCGCGGCCATCCTCGCCGGTCACCAAAGGTTGACGTCCCGCGCGAATTGCCTGCAAGAAGTCCTGAATCTGAAGGGCGTGGTAATAGGCAATGGGATCAACGGTTTGAAAGCGGGCGCGATCCGCTTGTTGAAACTCCGCCAGCAAGTGTTCCTCGCCGGGAATGGTCCAAAGATCGTTCAAGGGAGGCTCGGCGATTTTCGAGACGCCCGCGATAAACGTCGCGCCGCGGTCTGTTTCGACGCCGATCGAAGCGCCATTCGAGCCGTGGACATGCACCTTGGTGTAGATGCCTGGTTTCTGGGACAAGCTGGTGACAATTGAGCCGAGCCCGCCGTTTCTGAACTTGATAATGGCCACGGCGGTGTCATCCACCTCGATGTACGGGTGATTCAAATTCGCCCACCGCCCGCTGATCTCCTCGATATCTCCCATGAACCAGCGCAACAGATCGAGTTGATGGGGGGATTGATTCACGAGCACACCACCACCCTCCGTGGCCCATTTTCCGCGCCAAGGATCAGACTCGTAATACGCCTGGTCGCGCCAGCTATACATCTGGAAAACCCCCAGAATTGGCTGGCCGATTTTGCCCGCCTGAATCGCCGCCTTCATCCGTTGCACCGGCTCGTAAAACCGTCTTTGGCTCATCACGGAAAGGAGGACCCCGGATTTCCGCGCCGCCTGGAGCATGGCATCGCAATCCGCCAGGCTGGCGGCCATCGGCTTCTCAATCATCACATGCGCGCCGGCTTCCGCGGCCAAGATGGCCGGTTCCGCGTGCAGCGGATGGGGCGTGCAAATAAACACCGCCTCGGCGCCCGTCTCCCGGATCGCAGTTTGAACGTCACCGAACGCTTTCCCCCCATATTTGGCGGCGAATGACGCCGCGCGATCGAGGCTCGCATCACAAACGGCCGCAAGTGTCGATTCGGGCAGGCTCGACAAGGCAGCGGCGTGCAGGCCGCCCACTTTCCCGCAACCAACCAAGGCTGTGCGGACCGGTTTCATACGCGTGTGGAACTGGATTTCGGGAAAAACCGGTCCACGTTTTGCCTCAGAAAAGCCAGGGACTCGGCCATCTCCTCCATGCCATTCATGCCATCCTCAATGCTAATCCACCCCGAGTAATGATTTTTGGCGAGCATGCTTAGAATCGCGGGATAATCGTTGAGGCCCCGGCCCACGACGCCATGTTTGAGTTTGGGCGAGTATCCCAAAGTGCCGTCCGTTTGGCGCAACTCCTCGAGCGTGGCGCCTTCCGCGAGCGAGCGGTCGCTGGCATGCATGCTGACGACCCGATCCTGAAGCGGCTCCAGCCAGTCCATGGGGTTGTCCCCGGCGACAACGGCATTCGAGGGATCATACTGCAAACCGAAATGGTTACGGTCTTCGATGGAATTGAATATTTTCAGAAAGACCTCCTTTTTCTGCGCGAATTCCGGGTATTTCCAAAATCCATCCTTGTAATGATTTTCCATGCCCAGGACGACATCGTGGGCGCGCGCGACCGGAAGCAATTGCTGGATGCACTCGACAACCCATTCGATGCCTTGCCCCACCGGCACCTCGGGCCGCCTTTGGCCGCTGAGCACGCGGCAGACCGATCGAGGGCCGCCCAATCTCCGGGTGATCCGGATCATCTCGGCCTCGTGGTCCACGGCGCGCTGCCGGTCCGCCGGGTCGGGTTGGGTGAAATCGGGCGAGCAACAAAGCATGGGCATGCCAAAACCCGCGGCGCGAATCGCCTCGCCGACGGAGTCAATGTAGCCGTCTTCCAGGCTGGTGAAGAAGCCCTCGTACATTTCCAGACCGTCGGCATCGAGGCCCTTGGCCATTTTGATCCAGTCGAAAACCGACATGGTCCGGCTTCCGGCAATCTGGTCGATAAAACATTTGGGAAAAGCGGAAATTCTGGGTTTCATGAGGCGCGGCTTGATCCTGCTGGTTCTTGGGGAAAAAGCAAACCGGCGAAGGGGATTCTCGACTCTTCCGGCCCTTGGCCGGTGATCGCCCACGTTTTTCACGAAAACAAAGCGACGGGGTTCAATGCCCGACGCCCCAAAGTTTGCCCACCAATTGTTCCATGCCGGGGTCGTGTCTTTTTAACTCGGCCCGGTCGAACGGGAAGAAATCGTTGCGGGAGAAAAAGGCCTCGGTCGATTCCGCAAAATATTCCATTGGGTTGGTCATGGCGTAGGCCCGTTCACGAGTGTTGGGACGGCCGTCTCCGTGCCAGCGCCCGACGTTGTCGTAAGAGCCGCTTTGTTTGGCTCGATGGTAAGCCGCCTCAATCTCCGCGTTTTGATAACCGCCCGGAAGAACGCGATGGTGATAAGCGTGGGCGAGCTCGTGCAAGGTGAAGTTCGGCATCCGTTTGGACTCGGCCTCAAAAATCCTGATATTGGTGAATTCGACGCTTTTGGCCATCGCATCATTGCGACCGTGCTCTCGTAACCAGCCCGCATCCGGATGATATTCCGCCGTGGGCTTGACCCCGGGATACTCGGGGGAAAACCAAAGTTTCACTTCGCGCAGCTTCCCCACTGCGGGAGCGGGAACCACCCGGACGATCTTTTTCAATTGGGATCGCAACAACTCCAAGGCATGTTCTGTCCCCGGGCGGTTGTCCGCCAAAAGCCTTTCATCCAACAGGACTGTCCATCCTT
>CAZMLP010000325.1:0-2680 GCA_964566745.1 uncultured Verrucomicrobiota bacterium
CCGGCACCGCGGCGGAAAAGTCCGGGTCGCGCTTTGTCGTGCTGGACCGGGTGGACCCAATTGGCGCGCGGCTTGTGGAAGGCCCGGTTTACACCGGTGCGAGCAGCTTCACCGCGTATCACTCGATCCCTTTGCGGACCGGCATGACGATGGGTGAGCTGGCGAAAATGTTCCAGGCGGAGCGTTTTCCCAAAGCGAACCTGACCGTGGTGCCAGTGGAGGGCTGGACGCGCGGGCAATGGTTCGACCAAACCGCCCTGCCCTGGATCAACCCCTCGCCAAACATGCGCAGCCTGGCCGAGGCAACACTCTATCCCGGGATTGGCTTGCTCGAAACGGCGGTCTCGGTCGGGCGCGGCACGGACACGCCGTTTGAGTTGGTCGGCGCGCCCTACATAAACGAAACGAAGTTCGCGGAGGAATTGAACCACGCCGATCTGCCTGGAATTCATTTTGAGCCGGCTCGCTTCACGCCCACCGCGAGCGTGTTCAAGGGCCAAGCCTGCGGCGGCGCGCGCCTGGTCCTTACCGATCATGATTTGTTGCGGGCGGTGGATGTTGGCGTCGTGATCGCCAGTGCCCTGCACCGGCTTTACCCGAATGATTTCGCGCTCGAGAAAGTGAGCACGCTTCTTCAAGACGGCCCGACATTGGAGGCGATCCGCAAAGGCGCCAGACTGGCTGACATCAAGGCGTTATGGGCCGATGGCCTGGCCTCTTTCCAAAAACGCCGTGAAAATTATCTCCTGTACAAACAAATCCGCTAATCTTTCCCGGCGTCACTTCGGGTTGTCCTTGTGAAGCGGAAAAGGAAATTTGTTGGAGGCTTCCAATTGATACGTCTGGCCTGATTGCCAGGTCACCTCGTCCTTGTCCAGCGTCAGCGCGCGGGGAATCAGCTGGATTCCATGCCCGAACGCGTTGAGCACAATTGTGCCGGGCAAGTAGGTGACGTCGTGAAACGCCAGCTCGCCGAATGGTATCGCCAAGAGCGGACGGTCAAAGCGCACGGTGGCGGGCAACCCGTCCGGTGGCACGGTCTCGCCCCCCAAAACAACTTTAACATTGGAGATGCCGAGCTTTGGCTCGTTGATCGTGATGGAGGGCGCGCCGGACGCCTCGCGCGCGAAGGTCACCTCCCACGGTCCTCTGCGCAGGCGCAAATGCTGGTCGAGTTTGTAAAACGAGAAATACCCGACCACCGCAAAGACAAACGCCAGGATAAAATGCCGCGCCGGACTGGAATCTTTCGCCATCGGCGCGAGCGTGGCGCGGCGGTGGCGGCGAAGTCAAGGTCGCGGCGAACCGCATGAACCGGCGGGGGTTGCCGGCCGCTGCCCCTTCCATGAGCTAACCAGTGCTAGCGATCCCGCGGCCAGAAAAAGCGTGGCGAGGATTCCCATCGTGATCCGCGTCGAGTCGCCCACCCCCGCCGGTCGCTTGGGCGGCTCGGCCGGATCCACGAGCCGGACCGCGCCCCACGCCTCCGGGTCAGGAACGACCGTGGCAAACCGCGAGCGGCTCTCTTCCACAATGGCATTGGCGATTCGCGACGCCATCACCGCGTCCTCGCACTCCACCCGCACCTCCAGCATTGTGGAGCGCGGCATTTGGTGAACCCGGACCATGGCCAGCAATGGCGGAAATGGATCAAACTGCGCCCGGACCGCCCCCGGCTCGGCGCGGGCGGCAAGCCACGGAGTCAACGCCAGCCGGTCAATCACACCACGCAGCACCGGCTCCGAAAGCATCCGGCCGGCGGCGCCCAGGACATAATAGGCTCCCGTGGACGGATCCCCGAAGTTTCGTCGGGTTACTTTGTTCCATTGCTCCGGAGCCATCCGCAAGGTTGCCCCCTCGGGCACATTCACTTCCACTCTTGCCAGTCCGACAAACATGGGACGAAATCGTGAAACCAGAAGCGCCGTCGATCCCAGTCCAATCAGAAGGGAAATTGACACGCACGCGACACTGGTCGCGAACGAGGGCCGCTGGAAACGGACACTTTCCTCAACCAGGCGGCGACGGACTTGGGCAGCGTGCTCGCGAACCGCCGCGAAGGCCAAGTCGCGCAACTGGGAGCACCAGAATCGCGCGACTCCAGAATTCCCTTGCTCTGCCTCCGCCATCCGGCACTGGTCGCGGAATAATTGCGTCATGGCCGGCCCATATTCCCGGCGAAAGGCGCGGGGATAGAGCAGCAAGAGCTGGCCGTACAGGCGCTCTGAAAATCGGACCATTCGTGAATCACTCGTTTGAGTTGACATTAGACCACTCCTTTCGCCTCGCCAATCAACGGTTTTCGGCGCGCCACTTTCACCAAACTGGCCATGCGATGAACCTCCGCCGAGAGGACGCGCGCCCCGAAATCCGTCAGGCGGTAATAGCGGCGGCGCTCGTCATCGAGCGCGGGATCGGGTCGCTCGTCCGATTCTTCGATCAGCTTGTCCGCCAGCAATCGCTTGATGGTGCCGTAAAGAGTCCCCGGCCCCATGCGCAGCCTTCCGTCCGAGTTGGCCAGCGCCTCTTGCATGATCGCATAACCGTGAAGCTCCCCCTCGCCCAGCGCCAGGAGAATGTGAAACACCGCCGGGGTCAGCGGTAGCAGCTCCCAAGGATTGCGCGTGTTCGCCATCATCTGACGTCAAATATATCTATAGCCGTTATATCCGTCAAGGAC
>CAZMLP010000326.1:0-6020 GCA_964566745.1 uncultured Verrucomicrobiota bacterium
CCTTGCCCTCGTCGGCATCCGGAGTGAAACCCAGGAAACGCGTGAACCAGGAATAGATTCCGCCAATCGAGCACTCGTGAGCAATCGAAGGCGAGACACGCAATTCACGGATGGCCGAGCGGCAGGAACTCAATTCCGTCAGCCGGCCATCCTCGGCGAGATAGACGCGCGAGAACGTGTTGGCATCACCCCAACCGTCAAATGCCACCACCAAGGCGCGATCAAAGCCGGACGAGTAGTAGGCGGAGACCGCGTGGCAATACTCGTGGTCGTGGTAATCGAGATGAATGGCCGCATTCGGGAACAGTTCACGCAGATAGGTCTGGAATTGGGCGTGAAGAGTCTGGCCTGGGAGGCTCAGGAGGCGGAGATATTTCCGGCCATGCTCGTCCGCCTGGAGGCGGCTGACTTGCTCCTCGCTGGAAAGGGTGAAGAACTCTTTCGCGGCGGTTTGAAATTCCTTGGTGTAGCGGGCGCGGAAGAAGCGGCGCAACGCAACCGTCCGCTCGTAATAACGGGCGGGCAATGGCTCGTTCTTTTGGCAAACAAACGCGCTTCCCGCGTAAACATTTTCGACCGCGTTGGGATCGATGTTTTTGTGCGCGATCAAGCGACGAATGGCGTCGATGGGGAAAAGGTCATCATGCTTGTAACGGGTGATGCGCTCTTCCGCGATGCCGAACAAATCCTTTTCGTCCGGGAAGATGGAGAATACCGCCGCATCATGACCATATAGCTTCAAACCCAAATGGAGATCCCGCCCGGACGCGGGCTTGGCAGCGGGTTGCGCCGGGACAGGCGACGGGTCGGATTTGCTCGTAACGACTGGCTTGTTTGCGGGGATATTGATCGGCGCGGGTTGCACCTTGCCAGCGAGGGCTTCACGCAACTGTTGGCGCCATACCTCCCACGTTGGCTGCTCCGCCGGAGCGACCATGCTTTCGCGTAACAAAGCGTCCGCCCGCTGAAGCAGGTCTTCCCCGTTGGTGGAAAGAACCTTGGTGGCGAGGACCTCGACATTCGAAAGATACGGCTCCGTCGCCCAAGTGTTGGACCGGGTTTGAACATTGGCAAAACCCAATGTTTCCAAGGTGTGGACGTACCGCTCCGGGAACCAGTGCTCCAGATGGTAGGCCCAACTAGCCGCCTGGTCGCCGGCGAGATGGCGGACGACACCCATTTTTACGCGCAAGGGCGCATTGGAGAGGAGGGTCCGGGCGCTGCCCATCAAGTCGGGCGTCTCAATGCGCAAAACACCACCGGTTTTTAGCCAGCGTTGCCATTTGATGAGCATGGCCAGCGCGGTGACGCGGTTAAAATGCTCGAAGACGTGATGCAAGCGGACCTCATCAACGGAACCGGCTGGCATCTCCATCGTAAGAATATTCGTAAACACGTCCGCCTTGACGGTCATGACGTTGTGCTCAGACGGCGGGTAATCGACATTCACGTAACCGTCGAACCGTTGCTCGCCGCAACCCAAATGCAAACGCAGTGGACGACCCTCGCTCCACAGACCGCGGCTTTTGATCTCCGCGAGAACACCGTTGGTTGAAGGGACCTCGTTTTCGGATGTCACGTCCTCGCACCAAGCGTAAATATCCCCCCACAATGTCGAGTCACTGGAGGATTTAAGGCCCGCCAACAGTTGCTCGGCCGTGGACCAACCCGGCATGACAAAATCCATTTTCTCGCCGACAGTTGCGTTGAAATTTCGATAGCCCAAGGAGACCAGACGGCTCAAGCACTCCGCGGCGCGATTTAAGAATTCCGCCGTGTACTCGAAGGAAACGACCGGGACGATTTGGGAAAGGCCGCGCAAGACCTCGAGTTCAAATCCCTCGACGTCGATTTTCGCATAGCGGGGACGCCCGTAAGTTTGGATCGCCTCGTCCAGGGTCATCACCGGTACGGTAACCTTTTCATCCCATCGATAGTCCGAGAAGCGCCCCTGTTTCCACTCGCTGGAGAAAGTCGAAATTGTGTTCGCCGCGGAACAAATGGAAAGCTCAAGGTTGCCCTTGGCGGCAGCCAGACCGGCGGAAACCACCGTGATGCTGGAGCGACCGGTGAACTTGTTTCGCAGTGTCGCGACGCAATTCGGTTGCGGCTCGAAGCAGATGACCTTCGCGCCCTCAGCGGCAAAGCGCTCGGCTTTTGCCCCCACATTCGCGCCAATGTCAAAAACCAAATCGCCGGAAGCAAAGACTTGAAAGGCCTCGCTTGTGGAATTGCCGGTATTCGATTGGGATTTTCCCGGACGAGCTGCTGTTCCTCCGCCGATCCAGTTCATAAAGGACGAAACAAAACCCTCGGTGGTATGCTCGGAGCGCATCCTGCGGAGACCGTTTGCCGCCAGCGTGGTTGCGAACACCGGATCCCGTTGCACGCGTTGGATGTGGTCCGCGAGTTGGGCGGGTTGATCCGCCGAATAAAGTAGAATTTCTTTTCCTGGTTCGTATAACGCGCGGGTGAGTGGACGATTGGGAATCTCCCATGTGATCACCGGCACGCCGGCGGCCAGCCCGTGAGTGACGCGACTGGCATAGGCTTGGGCGAATTGGGGCAGGTTGACCACCGCGCAGCCTCGTCTCAGGGATTGCAGCCAAAGCGGGTAACATGACTGGCGGGCCAGCCGAATGGCTCCGATGAATCGCGAAAACATCGGGTCCTCCAATTCGGCTCCGTTCGTCAGGGCCTCCGCGATGTCCCGATTCAACTCATCGTACTGCGCAGGCCAGGGGGACTTGTCCTCCAAGCTGGTTCCTTGGGCGAGGAGTCCCGCCAGCTCGGGGCGGGCGAGCCATTCCTGGCGGTTCCCGTAGAGGGTTCCGTGAAATAACGCGGGGTTCGCATTCGCGGGCGCCGGATCCGCGGCAATGAAGCGTCGGGGAATAAATCCCGAAGCCCACCAGAACGCAGGTGTCTTCCCGTCGGCATTGAAACGGGCCACGTCCGCCTCATCCACCGCGATCAAGTGTGTGGCATAAGGCAGCGCGCGCGCCACCTTTTGTCGGCGGAGCGCGACACCCTCCGGATTGCGCGCCAGTTCCAGTGGATGGAATTCGCTGCTTTCCCCGAAATAACCAATTCGCGCCGGCGCCAGGGATTGAATGAAATCTAAAAAGCCGTCGGGATAGTTGGAGTGGACGACATCAAACCAGACCTGGTCGAACCGCTTGCCACGCAACTGCCGGTGGATGGAGTTGAACCACTTGGACCATGGTGACTGCTGGTCGCCAAACATCATCGGCATGGTGGTGAAGCTCACGCCATTCGCGGCGAAGCCTTCCTCAAGGCCGAAGTTGGACTCATAGCCGTATTTTCCGGCGTCGGCCCAGCGAGGATACTCGAGGGTCAGGAGGAGAACGTTGGGTTTAGCCATGGCAGGAGAAAGTTATTCGAGGCCCTCGTCGCGGCGGGAAAGGATCGGGTTTTTGACGGGCCACCAAATGTTCAATTGAGGGTCATTCCAGAGCAGCGTAAACTGGCTGGCGCGGTCGTAGTAGGTGGTTTGCTTGTAATGAAAAATGGCCTGCTCGCTGAGGATCAGGTGGCCCAGGCCGTAACCCGGCGGGACAAGCACTTGCAGACGGTTTTGCTCGGAAAGAGTGAAGGCCTCCCACTGGCCTTTTTGGGGTGAGCCGTCGCGCCAGTTAACGACCACGAGATAGAACTTTCCCGCGAGGCAGGAGATCAGCTTCCAGGTTTTGCGGTCACCGTGCAGGCCGCGCAGCACATGGCGCGAGGAAAACGAGATGTCGTCCTGGACGAAGGTTTGTGGAAGACCGGCCGCCTGGTAAATTTCCTGGTTGTAGAGCTCGACGTAGCCGCCGCGGAAATCCTCAAAGATCGTGGGCGGGCGGACCAGCCGCACGTCTTCCAATTTCGTGGTTTTGACTTCAAAACCGGCGCTCGGAACAGAATGCATTCGGCACCGAGAAGCAGCACGGATGCCAGTGTTGTAAAACCCTTGATTCTAGCGGGTTTCGAAGTGTTTTTGAGGCCGCGAAAAGGGCTCAAGATGGATTTCCCGGCAATTTCGTCCACGAAAGGGCGGCAGGATTTGCTCGCCGGAAATGTGGGCCTGACGTTGCTCAGGTTTAAACCGGCTCCCAGGCAATAAACGAGGTGGACTCGTGGAAGGGATCGCCAAAGCCAGGACTGCGGGCGGCGAGAATCTTGATTCGGCCCTCGGCCTCCAAAGCGCGCAATGCGCCGAGATAACCGTTCAAGTAACCGCGTTTACGATGCCAGAGAATGGCAAGGTAATCGAAGAGGTGGTCGGGGTTGTAAAAGTCGAGGATCGGCTCGTGGTGGATCACAACGCGCGGGCGTTGCTCGAGCAGGTAATTGAGGAACGCGCCGAAGCGGTCACCGAGTTGCTCGAGAGCTCCAATGGTCATCACGCCACTGCCTGGGCGGATGGCGAACTCGCGGTCCGGCTGAAGCATGTCGAAGACGACACCCTTTACCCGAACCCCGGTCTGGGCGACCAGGTCGAGGAGCTGGGCGGAGGACTCGGTCCAATCCAATCCAAATAAATCCTTGTGAGGGAACAACTCCGAGAGAGCGTGGAGAAACTGGCCGGAACCGCAGCCGAACTCGTAAATTGTGTCGAGGTCCGAAAAGTATTTTTGAAAGGAGAGGTTCGCCGTCAACGACTGAAGCTGGTCAAGCAGGAACGGGTTATCCGGGCAAATGTAGCGGCCCTGAAATCGAAGCACCTCGTACGGGCGGACGTATTTGGGCTTCAACGCCTCGATGGAAACGCCGTTGGCCGCGCAAAGTTGCAAGTTCTCGCGCCAGCCAGCCTCGAACGCTTGGCGGTTCTCCTCCGCGTTCCGAAAGAGTTTGGTCTCGTGAATTCGTTTCAGGACGAGCAATTGATGCCGCTCCAATTCCTCGGGAGACAGCAGACGATATTCGCGATTTAGGCGGTTTATCTGGCCTTGGCAGCCAGGCGGGAGCGTGGCCAAGTCCTGGCCCACAAGGCGGGTCAACTCCTGATCGGTGATGGCGAGGGAGTTCATCAGGCGGCTTTGGCCAGGCGGCTCAATTCAGCTTGGGTCGCGGCGACCTTGATGCCCGGATCGTAGAACGTGTGGGTGTGATACAGGTCGCGGATAATCTCCATCTCTTCCGGGGTGATCGGGGGCAGGTTAACCGCCTTCACATTTTCCAAAACCTGCTCGGGCGTGATCAGGCCGGGGATGGTCGTGGCGACGACGGAGGGTTGCAGGCAGAAACGCAAAGCGAATTGCGCCGGCGTGATCCGCCGGGCGGTGTAAAGCGGGGCAAACAGGCCGGGGCTCTCGGCCCAGCGACGAAGTTGCTCGACCGGCCAATTGGCACGGTGGTCACGGCGGGCGAGCGTCTCGGTGCCGCTCATCTTCCCGGTGAGATAGCCAAAGCAGAGCGGGGTGCGAGCGATAATGCCCGCTGACTTCTTGCGGGCCAGAGCCAGGAGACCGTCGTCATGCGCGCGCTGGTCGATCAAATTGTAGTTCACTTGAACAACGTCCAGTTGGAATTGCCAGAGCAGCTCCATGGCGTCGCGTGGCGACCGGGCGGAGACACCGAAGGAGCGAATCTTTCCCGCGTCCCGGAGCTTCTCCAGCGTGGCAATCGCCGCGCCGTTGCTCAGCGCCTCCACGCTGGGACTGTGAAGCTGGTAAAGATCGACGTAATCCGTTTGCAGCCGCCGCAGACTGTTCTCGAGGGCCTGGCGCAAATGGCGCGGCGAGAAGTCCTGCGGCATGTGGAACCCTGTGTGGGGCAGGGTGCCGCCCTTGGTGGCGATGACGACCTTGTCGCGACGACCTTTGAAGATCCGACCAATCAGTTCCTCGCTGTGGCCCGCTCCGTAGAGATCGGCGGTGTCGTAAAAATTGATTCCCTCGTCAAAGGCGGTATTGAGCGCCTGCTCGCTCACGGCGTCGTCGGTGGGGCCGTAAGCCTCGCCGCCCAGGCCCCACGAGCCGAAGCCGATTTCCGAAACCTTGATGCCGGTGACACCG
>CAZMLP010000327.1:0-2956 GCA_964566745.1 uncultured Verrucomicrobiota bacterium
CACCCTTCCCGCCGTGACTTCAGGCGGGCATGGCGCCCGTCCGAAAGCGGTTGCAACGTAATGGAAACTTCCGGGCATGGGAAGCGACAAAATTGGGCGGGTTGGAAAAGACGGGCGCGACATCCTGCATCAGCCAAAGCGGAGTAAGGCGATCTCCCGGCAGCTGGTCACCACGCTGGCGATAACGGCGCTCACCGCATTTCACTTGCAGTCGGCTAAAGCCAGCCCGGACGGGCCGTAAAAACTGCGGGACGGGGCCATAGCATCGCCCAGGCTGCGGCAAAGCTGCCACTGATGACCCATCAGCGTGATTCCGCTCCCACCCAGCCGCGCTCCAGCGCGGCGGGTGCGGCGGATTACTTGAAGCTGAATTCTGTACTGAGACGATTCGCAACGGAAACGGGGGGTGCGACGTGAGCGGCAGCTTGACGGACGGGGCTGGGCTGGTGTGGCAGCATATGGCTTGTCCCAGTCCGCCGCCGTGGATAAATTGCGCCGTCAAATCTCGGCCACGAAGTGGGTACTCCTCCGGGGGGTAACCGTATTGTTTGTATTCAATTTCCACTCACAAGAATAAGAAAGGCCACATGGATAGCGGCTCATATTCTGACAGCCTTGCAGTTTCCGAAGTGCGCCCAGTTCTGCGGAATGTTTTTCGCAAGGCATACAAGGCGTGGGCGCGGCTCGAAATCGATGGGACTGAACGGATGCTTCGCCACCATCCGGCGCAACATGCGCCTGCCACAAGGTTACCTTGGCCGCTTAACTTGCTTCAAATGCACGACGTTGGGATAGTGCATTTCAAAGGGGACGACATGAGCAATGAAAAGCGTTTCGACAAAGCGCACCTTGACGAAGCTATTGAAGAGTTCCTTCTCGGCTCAAAGCCGTCGGATCAAATCCTGATTAAGGCAGAGTATTGATACCTCCCGGCCGTTGGCATGTCACGGGTCACAGTCGTTTGAGCCACTCAGGAATCTCGTCTTGACCATTACGCCATGCGTTATCCGCTTGGCCACCGGCGTACGAACCCACTTTTGCTAGGAGTCCGCCATACGGATCGGCGGGAGCGAGACGAGATCGAGTGCAAAAGTCGTCGCATTCATCCGGCAATATCTTGCCCACGATTTCTTGAATCGACTGAACTTGGTCCCAATTAAGTCGCGGCGAAATGCGGATCTGCGAAATCCATTGATGCGCCAAGAGTTCGAGAATAATACCATTTTGCTTTCGATCCCGACGAGCCGCCGTTGTCACGAAACGGATCTCGTTCTCGCTCTCGTATTCCAATCGTTTTCGAAAGCACAGCGTTGTTGCGGCCTCTTCAGGCGGGCCGAGCGCTTCATCATCGTATCCCTCCGGTCCATACCGTCTATAATCCATGTCACCGTATTTGAAGCAATGGCATGTGCCGTCGAGTACGGTGGCCAACTGGCCAATTGTGGTTCCTATTGCAGCCCCCGCATTCCCGTAACTGCTCCACGTGGCGGCCGATTCATCAGGGGATTTGTACCAACACCACGCAAATCTGGTTCTTCTAATGAACTCGAAGTAACGGCGCCGGAGCAATTCAAGCCGACTTTGATGATCTTTGGAATCTCGAATCCCCTTTCGCTCGGCGTCGGAGCACAGGTTTTCTTGTAGCCAGTCCAGTCCCGAATCCAAATCGGAACCGCACCGGGATTCGATTCCCTTTAAGAAATAATTTCGCGAACCGACGATTTCAGCCTCGAACGGTTCGTCTTCACGGAGTTTTTCGAGAGATGGAATGAAAACGCGCCCTTGGAGATACGTTAACAACGCGGGGATCGAGACATATCGCCACAAAGGCGTTGTCTTGGACAGGGGCTGTTCGGAAGCCGGTTGAAGGGAATTGGTTTGTTCCATATCGGAAAAACGTGGCCATTTTGCAGCAATACCCAGTAATCAAAATTTGCCCGTCGAATCTTAGCAAACTGGGATCGAAACGCAAATGTCCGCAAATCTTCGTCGAGAACCGGCGTTGCACCCGGAGCCGGGCACACCGGCGTTGGCCGCGAGTGACTGGCGTCACTGATCGACCGGCGGCATCCCGACCGCCCACAGCGCCGCGTTGATGTCCGCGATCCGGGAGCGGTAGTGGTCGCGCAGGAGGTCGTCGGCTTCGTTTGCGGCAGGCTCGATGAAGTGTTTGCCGCGTTGGGTGAGTTCGAAGCGGATGGTCGTAAGCTCGTTGGTAGTCACAGTGAGGTTGGTCATAAACAGTTGCTTTCTGTTTCGCCAACCCCGGAGGGCGGTTAGTCAAGGTGGAGCGCAGGAACCCCGCAGGGGTGCGCCCGCGGGCGCAGCCTTCCGAGCAATACCTTGATGAACCGACCGAAGGGGTTACGATTGCGAAACCCCAGCAACTGTCTCAGGCAGTGGGAATCTCCGTCAGGGACGTCCGACCCTGACGACTTGCGACAAAGGAGCGAGACGGAACACAACCCTGTGGTCATGGGGCGCGATTTTGGCTCCAAGCAGTGCATTGCATCCCAAGCCCCTTTGATGGATAATGGAAGGATGAAGACGATGACACTCAGCGCAGTGCTCAACCCGGAAGACGACGGTTACGTTTCCCTCTGCCCCGAATTGGACATTGCCAGCCAGGGCAACACGATTGAGGAGGCGATGGCGAATCTCAAAGAGGCCCTCGAAGGTTTTTTTGAAACGGCGAGCGCGGAGGAAATTGTCCGCAACATAGGATTGCCATGATCGAATTGATGGTCAAATTACCTGAAGAAGTGGCCGGGCGCTTCGGGCCAACACCCGAGATTGCGGCCCGGCAGCTACTTGAAAGCGCAGCCGTCGAGGGCTACCGCTCAAATCGTCTTTCCAGAGGCCAAGTTCGCGAAATGCTGCGGTTGGACTGGCAGGAAACCGAGGCGTTTCTCGCTAACCACGATTGCCCACGCCATTACTCTCCATCGGATTTGGA
>CAZMLP010000328.1:0-2661 GCA_964566745.1 uncultured Verrucomicrobiota bacterium
GGTGTTGTCATTGGTCTGGCCCCATGTGTCGTTGGCCGTCAACAACAGGACGGCCAGTCCGGCGGGCACGAGCGCGGAACGAAGCAGGCGCTTGATCAAGGTCATTGCAGGTTAAATTCGCCGGTCACACGAGACGTGTGGACCGGTTCAGGCTTGCGAAAAGGCTAGACGCCGCGCCGCTTGATTCGGTTACAACGGAAAGATCGTTGTGCAAACCCGCCCTTCGATTAGATTGGCGGCACAAGGCACTGTAAGCATGCGCTGGCGACTTCCCCTTCCTAAAATGACTTGGAAACGTCGTCTCGTGGCGGTGACGACAGCGGTTTTGCAGGTCGGACCCAGCGGTCGGAGCAAACGCAAAATCGATGGCTCAGTGACTCTTTGCCCCGGCGAAACGATTGACGCCTCCGGCGCGCAAGCTTAGAAGACAGTATGTTCCCGCGCAGGTCTTTCCTCAAAATGGCGTCCGGCGCCGCCGCGCTGGGCGGTCTTGGTGATCTTGGTTTCCTCTCGCGACTCCAGCCCGTCTCCGCCGCCGAGGCGCGACTCGATCCCAAGGCCGTCCGGTTCCATCCGCAAATCGAGCCGCTGGTGCGTCTCCTGGAGGACACGCCGCGTGAACGCGTGCTGGAAGAGGTCGCCTCGCGCATCCGTCGCGGAACCGCTTATCGCGAGGTGCTCGCCGCCCTGCTGCTCGCGGGCGTGCGGAACATCCAGCCGCGTCCCGTCGGTTTCAAGTTTCACGCCGTTCTTGTCGTGAATTCCGCCCACTTGGCCAGCCTGGCCTCCGCTGACACGGACCGCTGGCTGCCGGTCTTCTGGGCGATTGACCAGTTTAAGAGTTCGCAAGCCGCCGACGTGCGGGAGGGAGACTGGACCATGGCGCCAGTGGATGAAAGCGCCGTGCCGCCGAGTCATCGCGCGAAACAGGCGCTGATTGACGCCATGGATAATTGGGATGAGGCGGCGGCGGACGCGGCGATCACCGGCATGGTTCGCACCGCCGGGGCGCACGAGATCTTTGAGGTGCTGGCTCGCTACGGTGTCCGCGATTTTCGCGAATTGGGACACAAGGAGATTTATCTCACCAACAGTTATCGCACGCTGGAGGCCATTGGCTGGCAGCATGCCGAGCCGGTGCTCCGCTCCCTCGTGTACGCGCAACTCGACCGCGTTGGCGAAAAGCAAAATCCCTCCAGGGCGGACCTCCCTGCCGACCGGCCGTTCCGGCGCAACCTCGACGCCGCGCGCAAAATCAAGCCGGGCTGGCTCGACGGCAAGCCAAGCGCGGACGCCACCGTCGAGATGTTGCGCGCCATCCGTGACGGTTCGGCGATTGACACCAGCGAGAAGGTGGTCGAGCTCCTGAATCGCGGAATCGCTCCACAATCGTTGTTTGACGCGTTCATGGATGGCTCTGGCGAGCTGCTCATGCGGTCGCCCGGCATCCAGTCCCTCCACGCCACGACCTTCACGAACGCGGTGCATTACGCCTGGCAGCATTGCCGTGACGAGGAGACGCGCAAACTGCTCCTGCTGCAAAATGCGACGTTCCTTCCGCTTTATCGTGGAAACACGCGCGACAAGGGCATTCATATCGACGCCCTTGAACCGCTGGCGCTCAAGGACAGCGGCGTGGCGGCGCTCGATGAAATATTCGCGGACGTGAGCGGCGACCGTCTGTCTGCCGCGCGCAAGATTTTGACCTGGTTGAAGGACAATCCCGATCCCAAGCCGCTGGCCGATGCCACACGCCGTTTGATTTTCCTGAAGGGCCGTGATGCTCACGATTACAAATTCAGCGCGGCGGTCCTTGAGGATTACCAGTCGCTCACCCCTCCCTGGCGCGACCGTTATCTCGCCGCGAGCGTGTTCAACTTGAAAGGCTCGGGCGACTCGGACAACGAGCTGGTCAAGCGCGTGCGCGAGGCGTTGGCCGCATAGAGCAGGCTCTTTCTTTCGCGCGCCTGTTTTTACGAGTTGCCGACCGGGAATATCCGGTTGCGACTGGACTTTTCGCGGTGTTCCCCGTTTGCTCGCGACATCCCTTTTCGCGATGACGTGGACGCAAAACTATGACCCGCTCGGGAACTCCGCGCTTTCCACTTTGGTGGCGGCTTTGCCGGTGGTGGTTTTGCTCGGGGCTATCGCCCTCGGCAAAATCCGCATCCACGTCGCGGCGCTGCTGGGCCTCGCCACCGCGCTGCTGGTGGCCGTCGGCGTTTACCGCATGCCTTTGACCGCGGCGGGCGCGACCACGATTTACGGCGCGGCCTACGGACTTTTCCCCATTGGCTGGATCATTCTCAACCTGATGTTTCTCTATCAGCTCACGGTGGAGAAGGGATTGTTCGCGGTGTTGCGCGGCAGCCTGGGATCGCTCGCGCCGGACCCGCGCGTGCAAGTGATTCTCATCGCCTTTTCGTTCGGCGCCTTCTTCGAGGGCGCGGCGGGCTTCGGCACGCCTGTGGCGGTGACCGCCGCGATCTTGATTCAACTCGGCTTTAAACCGCTGGCCGCCAGCGGCCTGTCGCTCATCGCGAACACGGCTCCCGTCGCGTTCGGGGCGCTCGGAACGCCGATCATTGCGCTGGGAACGGTTACCGGTATCAGCGATGTGACTCTGGCGAAAATGGTCGGGCGGCAATTGCCCTTCTTCTC
>CAZMLP010000329.1:0-1958 GCA_964566745.1 uncultured Verrucomicrobiota bacterium
CACCTCACCCGCCTCGTTCAACAGCGCCGCAAGGATCAATGTCTTCTCACGAACCCCGTGCGTCGGCCCGTCCTCCATGACCCGCGCGAGTAATTCGATCTCCGACAACTTGGCCACCTCTTCCGCGCCTGCGCCCGCCAATTTGTTGAACCCCGCGTCCAGCGCGTCGCCCGCCTCCTCCCAACGGTGGTTTTTCTTGAGGGAATCGACACGGTTCATCACGCGTGCAAACTCCTCGATCATCCGCAAAATAAAATCACGCCGGATCATAAACGCGCCTGGCATCAAACATCTTCCGGCACCATAGCCCGCCCCGCCCGCTCGTCCAGCACAGGTCGTTGCCGGGCTTGAGCTTGTCCACGCGTGACGAGGCGGCACAGCCAGCCCGCATTGGTCAGGTTTTCCCAAAAGCGCGGTGATCGAGGGACGATTAATTGATTGTAATGACAAAGTGGAGTGGGTAATCCACTCCCATGCTTGGGGCGCGATCCGGACGAGCAATTCCATTGCTGTTTCCGCAACCAGCCTTCCCGGCGGGAACAGGATGGATTTGCCGTCTGGCGGTGACTCTCATTTGCATTTGCCGCGTTTTGTCCTGCGCGGCCGTGGAACTGAGAGAGGACGGATATCACGTGTTTCCGGGCGACAACATTCAGGAGGCGCTGGACAGTGCGGCGGCCAATTCAAGTAAAAAGGTGGTCAAAGTGCATGCCGGTGAATACCGCCCGCCCACAAAGCGCCAGGCGTTCCTCTGGTTGAATCGCGCCCACGACGGCATTCGCTTGGAGGCGGTCGGCGCGGTGACCTTGACCGCCGCCAATCCCGAGGCAACCACGAGGACCGCGCCGGGGTCGCCAGCCGTGGTGAACCATGTGGTCTATTTCGGTGACGGCATCACTTCCAACACGGTTTTCAAGGGCTTCCGGGTCACCGGCGCGAACAATTTCGTGACGGACAAGCACACCAGGAAAATCGAGCCCGACAACACGGTGCCGAAAAACTTGTTCTTCTACACGGACGGAGGGGGAATAAAGATTTTTGGACGCTCCTATCCCGTCATCCAGAACGTCGAGATCACGGGCAATTACGCCAGCCCCTGCGGCGCGGGGGTCTCCGTGCAGCACCAGGGCCACACCCAGGCCGAGGTCCTCTTTGAGAATTGCATCTTCTCCAACAATCGCACGCAAGTGACCGGGGCCGCGCTTGATCTGCTCGAGGGCAGCGCCGCGCGGGTGATCAATTGCCTCTTCACGGGCAACGTTTCGAACACCGGCGAGGACATCGTGGCCAGGCGTGCCGGGGACATCCAGTTCACGAACTGCGGCGCGCTCACGATTTTCCCCCACTCCCGGGCCTTGGTGAAGAACTGCACCTTCACGGGCAACCGCAATGGCGTCGATGACATGGGCGGAGAGAGCAGTTACTTCAACTGCATTTTTTACCAAAATAATTTGGATGGCGGGCTGGTTCCCGCGAAACGGTATGAGCTGGATTTGCAGAAGGGGGCAACGTTCCAAGGCTGCCTCGTCAACGGTCTGATCCTTGATCCACTTCATGTTGTTTTGGCAAAGGACAACACCCTGGACGCGCCAGCACCACGCTTTGATTCCGCGTTTTCCCCCTCCGCGGCGGAATACAAAAACGCCGGGTACCGCCCAGTGGGGAAAACATCTCCGTGAACGGTTGGCGTGTCCCGGGGGAGCCGTCGCAACCTCTCAAGTGACGCGAAACCACGCTGTTTTCAAGTAGCCCGGCTCTTGGCGCGTGATGGGGAAGTCGGGCGGTTGCGGCGCGTAAAATTCCCGCGTGATTTTCCGCCCGGCCCGCGTCACGGTGGAGCGCGCCGTTTCGAGAAAGGTTTCCGGCTCCAGCAACGCCGCGTTGGTCGAGGCAAAGAGCACGCCGCCCGGCTTGACCAGTGGCAACGCGCTTTCGACCAGTTTTCCGTAATCCTTTTC
>CAZMLP010000330.1:0-15693 GCA_964566745.1 uncultured Verrucomicrobiota bacterium
ATGGCGTCGGTCACGTTCATTCAAGCCGGGAGCAACCGGGGTGTCACCGGCCAGACCGTCGAGGCGTTCTGGAATTCCATTTCCAACGTGCCGCTCCTGAGCGTGGGGATGAACTGCGCGCTCGGCCCGAAGGAGATGCGCCCGCTCATCGAGGAGCTGTCCAAAATCGCGCCCATTTACGTGAGCGTGTATCCCAACGCGGGATTGCCAAACCCGCTGTTGCCGACCGGTTTTCCCGAGACCCCGGAAACCCTCGCGCCACAATTGCGGGAATGGGCGGAGGCGGGCTTTCTGAACATTGTCGGTGGTTGCTGCGGCACCACGCCGGATCATATTGCCAAGATTTACGAGGCGGTGCGCTCCCTGCCGCCGCGCAAGGCGCCCGCTGCCGAGCCGTACTTGCGGTTGTCCGGCCTGGAATCTTTCACTCTCACGCCGACCACGAATTTCGTGAACGTCGGCGAGCGCACGAACGTCACCGGCTCGCCAAAGTTCGCCAAGCTGATCCTGGGCGGGCAGTTCGAGGAGGCGATCACCGTGGCGCGCCAGCAGGTCGAAAACGGCGCGCAGGTCATCGACATCAACATGGACGAGGGCATGCTGGACGGCGCCCAGGCCATGACGACCTTCCTTAATTACATCGCGGGCGAGGAGAGCGTGGCCAAGGTGCCGGTGATGATCGACTCGTCCAAATGGTCCGTGATCGAGGCCGGGCTCAAATGCCTGCAGGGGAAGGGGATTGTGAACTCGATCTCGCTCAAGGAAGGCGAGGCGAAGTTTCTGGAGCAGGCGCGGCTGGTGAAACGCTACGGCGCGGCGGTGGTCGTGATGGCCTTCGACGAGCGCGGCCAGGCGGACAATTTTCAGCGCAAGTGCGAGATCTGCAAACGCAGCTACGACCTGCTCACGCAGAAGGTCGGTTTCCCGCCGCAGGATATTATTTTTGACCCGAACATCCTCACTGTCGCCACAGGGATCGACGAGCACAACAACTATGCAGTCGATTTCATCAACGCGACCCGATGGATCAAGGAGAACCTGCCGCTGGCCAAGGTGAGCGGCGGCATCAGCAACATTAGCTTCAGCTTCCGCGGCAACAACGTGGTGCGCGAGGCGATGCACAGCGCGTTCTTGTTCCACGCGATCAAGGCGGGTCTGGACATGGGAATCGTCAATGCGGGCATGCTCGAGGTGTACGAGGAGATCCCGAAAGACTTGCTCGAGCTGGTGGAGGACGTGTTGTTGAACCGCCGAGCGGACGCCACGGAACGCCTGGTCAAATTCGCCGACTCGGTGAAGCAGAAGGGGGCCGTCGAGAAGGCCGTGGACGAGTGGCGAAACGGGCCCCTGGAGGAGCGCCTTTCCCACGCGCTGGTGAAAGGCATTGTCGATTTCATTGACCAGGACGTCGAGGAGGCGCGGGTGAAGTACGGCCGGCCGCTGCTGGTCATCGAGGGGCCGCTCATGGCCGGAATGAACGTGGTGGGCGATTTGTTCGGCGCGGGAAAAATGTTTTTGCCGCAGGTGGTGAAATCGGCCCGCGTCATGAAAAAGGCCGTGGCTTATCTCATGCCGTTCATGGAGGCGGAAAAGCAGGCCAGCGGCGCCTCGCGCGCGGCGGGCAAGGTGCTCATGGCCACCGTGAAGGGCGATGTGCATGACATCGGCAAGAACATCGTGGGTGTCGTGCTCGGCTGCAACAACTACGAGATCATTGACCTTGGCGTGATGGTGCCGTGCGACAAGATTTTGCGCACCGCGCGGGAGCTGAAGGTGGACATCATCGGCCTGAGCGGATTGATCACGCCGTCGCTCGACGAGATGGCTTACGTCGCCCGCGAGATGGAGCGCGAGGGCTTCAAGTTGCCGTTGCTCATCGGCGGCGCGACCACCAGCAAGGCGCACACGGCGGTGAAGATTGCCCCGGCCTATTCACAACCGGTCGTGCATGTGCTCGATGCGAGCCGCGCGGTGCCGGTGGTGGGCAGCTTGATCAGCACGGAGCAGAAGCCCGCGTTCGTAAACTCCATTCGCTCCGAGTACGACCGCCTGCGCGCGCAGCACGGGTTGCAAGCGCAAAAGCTTTTGAGCCTGGAGGCCGCCCGCGCCCGCGCGCCGAAATTGGCCTACGACCAGGTGACGCGGCCGGAATTTACCGGCGTTCGAATTCTTGGCTCGACTGGAAAGGGCGAGGCTCCCGCAAAGATCGACACTTCCACCACCTTGGAGGAGATCATTGAGTTCATCGACTGGTCGCCGTTCTTCCATACCTGGGAGTTGCGCGGAGTTTATCCGGCGATTCTGAATCATGAGAAGCACGGCGAGGAGGCGCGCAAACTGTTCGCGGACGCGCAGCGGTTGCTGAACGAGATTGTCAGCCAAAAACTGCTGACCGTCCGCGGAGTTTACGGCTTTTTCCCGGCGAACTCGGTCGGCGATGACATCGAGCTGTACACCGGCGCGGACCGCAAGCAGGTGCTGACCACGCTGCATCACTTGCGGCAGCAAATTGAGAAGCCCGATAATCAACCGAGCTATTGCCTCGCGGATTTCGTGGCTCCCAAGGCGAGTGGCGTGGCGGACTATGTGGGGGCGTTCGCGGTCACCACCGGCCACGGGTTAAAGGCGATGGTGGAGCGCTACAAGGCCGATCATGACGACTACAACGCGATCATGGCCGAAGCGCTGGCGGATCGCCTGGCGGAGGCCTTCGCGGAATGTCTGCACAAACGCGCGCGCGACGAGTGGGGTTTTGGGCGGACGGAAAACCTGACGGGCGTGCAACTGATAGACGAGCAATACCGGGGCATCCGGCCCGCGCCGGGTTATCCGGCCTGCCCGGATCACACCGAGAAGCGGTTGCTGTGGCAATTGCTGGATGTGGAGAAGGCGACCGGGATTCAACTGACCGAGAGTTGCGCGATGTGGCCCGGCAGCAGCGTGAGCGGTTTCTACTTCGGGCATCCGCAGTCAAAATATTTCGCGGTTGGCAAACTTGGAAAAGACCAGATCATTGACTACCACCTGCGCAAGGGAATGACGATGCAAGAGGTTGAGCGCTGGCTTGGACCGTGGCTAAACTACGACCCGGCGGCGAGTTCGGGTGGAACCAATCTGATTGCCTGCGCCTGTGGCGTGCCACACTGAGAGGCGAAACCGTCGCATCCATTTTACTGGCTTGGGAAATTGGCCGCGTTATGATGGCCTTGCTCAACAACTCATCGAAAAACATAATGAAGACTTTATTGATCGGCATCGCCGCCGCTTTCCTCCTGATTTCCAGCGCGTCCAACGCCTTCGCGGATGACACCACCATGCCCAAGACCGTGATCCACGTCGTTACCGTCAAGTGGAAAGAGGGCACCAAGCCCGAGCAAATCCAGGCGGCGCTCGATGGCGTCAAGGCGCTCCCGGCTGCCTACAAAGGCATTACTCGCGTGTGGGTCAAGTCCATCAAGGTGCAAGGTGGCAAGGCCAACGCCTTCGTCATGGAGTTCGCGGATGAGGCCGCCTTGAAGTCCTATGCGGATAGCCCGGCGCAGAAGAAATGGTACGAGACCTACCTGCCGATTCGCGAGGAGAGCACCACCTTCGACATCACCAACTGATTTGGTCGTCGAGCGGATGATTTTGGGACCGTTGCTCGCTGGCAACGGCCCTTATATCAACTGTTTCAGGCGTTTCTACGCCTCGCGCCAGAAACATATCGATCAGCCGGATTTTCTGGCCACGCCAAGCGGCGCCGCAGTTCAAACCATTCTTACGCCTGCGCTTGCTGGAATCCTTCGGCTGGTTTCAGAGCTACTGGGTGCCGGTTTTGGGCGGATTTTCCCTGGGCGGCGTTTCCTCCAGCGCGGACCCCCAAGGCTGGATGGCCGTGGTGCGCCAGTTGAAGGCGATGGCCAAAACCCGGATGACGAATGTTCCGCAAATCGCGATGAGGGCCGACCGGCTTGCACCCAGGGTTGTGCAGCGGGTGACGGTCACGAACACACCGCACCCCAGCAGGGACGCGACCGCGTAAAACTGGCCCGGCTTGAACAAAAGCGGCTCCTCGCGCGTGATCACATCGCGGAGCAAACCGCCGCCGCAAGCGTTGATGACGCCGACGAGGATGGCGGCGGGGACGCTCAACCCGGCGGCCAGCGCCTTGGCGACGCCGACGACGCTATACGTACCCAGACCCACGGCGTCCAGCACGGCGATCACTTTGCGAAAGCGCTCCAACGGATGGCCGATGCACCAGCCAGCCGCGCAACCGGCCAGCACGGCCACAATGTAGCGCCCGTCCTTGGTCAACGCGGGCGGGCCGTCTTGCAGAAACAGGCCATCGCGGATGAGCGCTCCTCCCAGCCCGGCGACAAAGGCCATGGTGAACAGGCCAATAAAGTCATAGCCGCGCCGCACCGCGGCCAGCACTCCGGTGAGCGCGAAGAAAAACACCGCGGTGATGTCAAACGCCGGGGGCAGGTAAAAATCCGATTTCAACCACACTGTTTTGAAAAATTCCATGAGCTGTCTCGTTGCCAGTTTTCCCCCGCCTCACTTTCCTCCGAATTGCTTCGCGCGTTTCTGCGCCTCCTCCAGGAACATCTCGATAAGCGGGGTTTTTTTGCCCCGCCACACACATCCTATCACCGCCGGCGGGAAGTCGTCCAATCGTAGCGCCCGCACCTGCGGCGAGGCGGGCTTTTTCGGGAGCTCGGCCACCAATCCAATGCCCAAGCCGTTGGCCACGTAGGTTTCGATCAAATCCCCGGAACTCGTCTCGATGCCGGGGAACCAGTCCACGCCCAGCTCAACGAGCCGCTTCTGAAAGTTTTTGCAGACCGACTCGGTCTGCGGCAGGGAGATCAACGTCTCGTCGATCTTGTCCCGTTTCCACAGTTCCTCCGCCGATTTGAGCGGGCTGTTCCTTGCCACCAGCAACACCAAAGGCAATTCCAGCAGCGCCAGCGTGTGTAGCCCTGACGGCGGCTTTTTGTCGATCAGCGTCACGGCGAGGTCGATGGCGTCTGTTTGCAAGAGTTCCTCGAGTTGCGCGGGAAATCCCTCGCGCAGCGAAATCCGCAGTCCGGCAAACTTTTCCCGCACCCCGCGCACGAGTTCCGGCAGATGCTCGCGCAAAATGATCGCCGAGGCGCCGATCCGAATGTGCCGCGCCTGGCCACCCTGCAACTCGGCGGCGACGGCGTCGAGGTTCGCGAAAAAGGGCTGGATGAACGCGAAGAGCTTATCGCCCTCCGGCGTGAGTTGAAACGGCCGGCGCTGAAACAGGGTGACGCCCAAGTGCTCCTCGAGTTGAGCGATTTGCCCGCTTACGGCCGGTTGCTGGATGCCGTAGGGGATCTTGCGCACCGCCTCCATGATGCCGCCGTGCCGGGCAACGTAATAGAACAACTCGAGGTGGTGGATGTTCATCGTTTTAAGTGATGTCGCGAGGTTTTTTATCGATTCACGCGGACAAGGCAAGGCGCGTTAGGAGTCAGGGCGTGAAGAACGAGCAGGCCAACGAAGCCGCCACGCGGATCGCCGACGGGGAAATCTCCGGAACGGGACGTGTGGCGGGCGACAACGACTCAACCCCTGCCGCTTCACGAAAATCGTATGAGCACCGCGCTGATCATCCTTGCCGAAATTGCCGTCACTGTCCTGGCCGCGGACTTTGTGGCCGGGTTCGTCCACTGGCTTGAGGACGCCTACGTCCGCGAGGACACACCGTTGATCGGAAAGATTGTTGGCCGGCCCAACATAATCCATCATCACTACCCGCGTTACATGGTCAGGCACGATTGGTGGGAGACGTCGCGAGATTTGGTGGTGGTGTCGGTGGTCCTGGTGCTGCTCGCGTGGCTCGCTGGTTGCCTGACGTGGCAGGTGTGGCTGTTTGCGATCCTGAGCGCCAACGCGAATGAGTTCCACAAATGGGAGCATCGCACGCGCAAGGAGAACGGGCCGGTGATCTCGTTCTTGCAGGACATCAAAGTCCTCCAGGGCGCGAAGCATCATGCCCGGCATCACACCGACCCGAAGAACAGCCACTATTGCACCACCACGAACCTGCTGAATCCGGTGCTGGACGGGGTGCGTTTCTGGGATGGCCTGGAGTGGTTATTGGACAAGACGATCGGTCTCAAGCGCCGCGAGGACACGTCGGTGCACGGGCATGGTCCGCGCCCGGAGTGGCTGAAAGAATATGCGCGGCCGGCCGTTCCTGCGAAGTAACGAGCGACGACTTGACGTTGACCGAAAATGAACATCGCCTGTTCCAACCGAATTGGGGAAGGAATGCTCGGCGTGGCGGCGGTCGTGCGTTACAATCTCGCGACGCCGCGCTCCGGGCTGGCGGGCGCGCCGGTTTCCGCATAATGCAATCCGTTGTCCGGTCGAGCGGCAATCGTGGTCTCCCTGCACGTTGCCCCGACCGGGGCAAAGCTCCAGTCATGTTTATGGGATCACGTTTGTCTTTGACAGTCGGAATGCTGCTGGCGGCGATCGCCACCACGCTGGGGCAAAACGCCCCGTACCTCCACGCGCCCTCGGTGGACACTTACGCCAAGCACGACCCCGCCGGAACCACGATTCTTTCGAGCGGCCGGTTGCTCAAGCCCGCCGGGCGGCATTTTCCGGCGGGTCATTTTCCGTATGGTTTGGCGATGAGCCGGGACGGCTCGATGATTTTCGTGGCGAGCAGCGGGGCGGGGGAGATTGTGACGGACTGGGCGACCGCCGAGCCGAAGGCGAGGCAACTGGTTCCAGCCACGAATGGCGAGGCAGGTGGACGCCGTCGCCGGACTCCGACAGGAGGCGGGGCGGATTTTTCGCCCGACGGCAAATGGCTCTATTGGAGCAGCGGGGACACCGGTGCGATCTACATTTTCGACACGACGTCCAACAAGGAGGTCGCGCAGGTCTCGTTGAACACCAAAGTCGGCGGACGCGAGTTCGCGGACAGCTACGCGAACGACGTCAAAGTCAGCGAGGATGGCCGCTATCTTTATTGCGCGGACGTGACGAATTTCCGCGTGGTGGTGATCGATGCCGCCGGGCGCCGCGTGGTGGGCTCGGCGGGTGTGGGCCGTTACCCCTACGCGCTTACGGTGGTCGGCCCGCGTGTTTATGTCGCGAACATTGGCCTATTCGAGTACAGCCCGGTGCCGCCGCCCAATGATGACAAATATGACAAGCGCGGCTTGACCATTCCGGCGTTCGGTTATCCGAGCAAAGAGGCGCGCGAGGGAGTGGAATTCGAGGGGCGGAAAATTCCAGGTTTGGGCGAGGCCAACGTGCCCGAATCGTTTTCGGTGTGGGGCGTGGATGTCTCAAACCCGGCGGCGCCGAAGGCCATCAGCAAGTTGAAGACGGGCCTGCTCATTGGCGCGCCCTCGGACAACGGCAAAACCGTCGGCGGCAGCGCGCCGAACTTTCTGGCGGAGCGCGACGGGGCGTTGTTTGTCTCCAACGGGAACAACGACATCATCGAGCGTGTCGATTTGGCGCGGAACAAAATTGTCGCGCGGCAGCGAATCGTTCCCTCTCCGCTGGTGTCGCATGTGCGCGGCGTCAGTCCTTCCGGGATGACCGTCTCGCCGGACGGAAAACGCCTGTACGTTGCTGAACTTGGGATCAACGCCATTGCCGTGCTGGACACCCGCACGCTCAAGGTGCTCGGCCATATTCCCACCGCGTGGTATCCGTATCGCGTGGCATTGTCGCCGGACGGGCGGCATCTGGTGTGTATCTGCTTTCGCGGCTTTGGCAATGGCCCCAAGGGTGTCGAGAATTTGCCAAAGAGCGAGTTTCTGTCGATGCGCGGTGTGCTGTCGGTGATGGATGTTCCCACAGACACGGACCTTGCCGGCATGACGGCCACCGTGCTGGCCAACAACGGCATGGAGGACCGGCGCTCGGACCGCGGCACCATGGCGTCGCCGGTGATCCCGACGATTCCGGGTTTGGTCTCGAGCCAGATCAAATATGTCGTCTTCATCACCAAGGAAAACCACACCTACGACACCATCTTTGACCACATTCCCGGCGCTAACGACGATCCGAAATTGTTGCGGTGGGGCCTGCACCAGACCATCACCCAAAGGGATCAGCCGACGCTGGAGGATGCGGGCGTGATGGTGAACCACAACGCCATCGCGCGACAGTTCACGGTGAGTGACAATTTTTACATGGAGCCGGAGGCGTCTGGCGTGGGGCATCGCTGGCTGGTGGGCGTCCAACCGAACAACCTCATGCAGATGACGTACTCGGTCGGCTGGCAGTTCAAGAAGGAGAGCACCGCGCCCGGTCGCCGCTATGCGATGGGATCAAACGGCTCGCTCATCCCGGAGGATTATCCCGAGGCAGGCGCGATGTGGAATCACCTGGCCCGGCACAACATCCGGTTTCGTAATTACGGGGAGGGCTTCGAACTGCCGGGCGTGCTGGAGGACGAGGACGAGCATCCCACGGGGGCGCGCGAGGTGGTGAATGTGCCGATGCCCAAGATTCTCTACGACAACACTTGCTTTGGCTTTCCGATTTTCAACATGAACATTCCGGACCAGTATCGTGCCCACTGGTTTATGAAAGATGTGGAGGAGCGTTTTTTGTCCAGAAAACGTTATCTGCCGTCGTTTGTGAACATCGCGATCTGCAACGACCACGGCACAGGGCCGAAGCCGGAGAAAGGCTATCCGTACGTGGCGTCCTGGATGGCGGACAACGACCTTGCGCTGGGTCGCATTGTCGAGTTCCTGTCGCACACGCCCTATTGGAAAAAGATGGCGATTTTCGTGACCCAGGACGACTCCGGCGGCGAGCCGGATCATGTGGACGCGCAGCGCAGTGTGTTGCTGGTCATCAGCCCGTGGGCCAAACGCGGTTATGTGTCACACCGGCACACCACGATCGTGAGCATGCACCGGACGTTGTATGAGATCTTCGGGATGCCGCCCCTGAACATGTTCGACGCGCTGGCGAATGATTTTTCGGACTGTTTTACCACCACGCCTGATTTCCGTCCCTATGATTGCGTGCCCGTGGACAAACGAATTTTTGATCCGGAGAAGGCGAAGGATCCGAAAGACCCTGATTACGGACTGGCGCGGAAGCTTCCCTCCGTTCGGATGGATGACGATGACGAGATGGAGAACGTCCTCCGACGCGGCGCCAGCGAGGCGAAACCGAAGTAAACCGGATGACGCCAAAATAATCTCCCGAAAGGGGAGAGTGATTTGGCGATTTGTTTCGGGAGATCGCAACCCCGGTCAAGCGGGTTTTTGAAGACGGAAAAAACGGCTCGTCAGAGCCTCGCCCCACCGTCGCGGGTTGGCCTGACTCTTCACCGACTTCGGCGCCCAGTGATCGGCTTGAAGTGGGACTCTCAAAAGCAAAAACCGCCCACGATGGTGGGGCGACGCTCTGACGAGCCGCCTCTCTCGGCGGGACCCTTGCCGTGCAAGTGAACTTCATCGGTCGCGCGCTTTTGGAAGTGTCTTACGAGAGTCATTCTAACTCCGGGCGCGAAGATATTTGAAATACGCGCCCAGCATTTCGCGCCAATAGGCTGTCGCGGCTGGCGCGCGGGACTGGCACATGGCGCAAAATTCGGAGAAACCGGCCTCCGAGCAAATCGCGATGCAGATTTGGTGGAGATCGGCAAGCGGGAGGTCATCGGTGGCGTGCCACCATAGAATTCCCCACGGAGCTGGCGCGTCGGGGAGGAAAACCTTGGTCCGTGGCCGGTGAAACCAAAGGATGCGCGGGTTCCGGGTCATGACAAAGCAATCCTCCACAAGGTTTGTCTCGCGAGGAATCGCGCTTGGCCCCAGCCCTGCCGCCAGGCGCCCGCGGGACGGACCCGGGTGATCGCCCGCCTTCCAGCGGACCGAGTTGACCAATGGATTGAGGACATTAACCGCCATAGTGATCGTCGTCATTGCCGGGCACCCCGCGAAACAACTGGACATGACCGTTCGCGGGGCTTTCGGGTTGCGGATTGTAGCGCGTAAGGGACAGCCGGTGCAACTCTAAGACCGCCTAAATAATGTAATCAAAAGGATTGACGCGCTCGCCCTGGAGCTTGCGGAAGCGCTCGCAAAGGTCAGCGACCGTGACACGCTCCATGATTTGCACCACCGCGTCGCGCACTTCTTTCATGACGCTGCGAATGCCGCACCGTTCCTCGTCCGGGCAGGAGCATTTTTCGTAGAATTTTTCGCTGACACAACTAACCGGGGCCAGCGGGCCGTCAATGGCACGGATGACGGTGGCGAGATTGATTTGTTCCGGGGGGCGGCTGAGGCGGTAACCTCCGGCGGTGCCGCGCTTGCTTTCCAGGATGCCCTCGTCCTTCAGGTTGTTGAGGATTTGCTCCAGAAAACGCAGCGGAATGTTTTGATCCTGCGCAATGGTGCGGGCGCGGACCACACCGTGGCCGTAATTGAAGCCCAAAACCACCAAGGCACGGAGGACATACTCGCCACGAACACTCAATCGCATGCAAAGACCTTAAAAAATATGACTGAATAAATCAAGATTCAACATATTGATTTGCAAATACTTAAATTCAGGCATGTTGGAATCATGACTCGAAAATGCATAAATCTTGATTGACTTAGTGAGGATTTCGGGCAAACTGCGCGCGTCGAGTGACAAACGGCATGACCAAATCAGCCAAAAATGAACCGCAGGACCAAGATAGCCAATCTTGGCTCGAAGTGGTGAGGCAGCAGGTTGCCTCCTTGCGCTTCGGGGTGGTTCAAATCGTGGTGCATGACTCGCGCGTTGTGCAAATCGAGCGCACTGAGAAGGTGCGGTTGGACCGCAAAGTCACGGAGACAACCTAAACGCCGACCAAGCTCATGGAGGCCAACTTCAAGCCAGCGATCAGCCAGTTTCGCCGACCCCGCCAGTGGAGGCGACTGCGCGCAATATCCACCCAAATGAGCATTCAACGATTACTTGTCACGACCGCGATCCTCGGTCTTCCCCTGACGGTTTTTCCCGTTCGCGCTCTCGCCCAAAGTTCACCGGTTTCCAACGAGGCGCTGCTAAAGCGCATCGACGAGCTGGAGCAGAAAATCAAAGTGCTCGAGCGCAAACAAGAGCTGAGCGATGAGGCGGCCGGCGAGCGGGCCAAGGCCGCGCCGCTGGTCTCCGCCGGTTCCGGAGGGTTTGTCATCCAGTCGGCGGACACGAATTTTGTCCTGAAGGTGCGCGCCCACGTCCAGGCGGACGGCCGGTATTATCCGGGTGACCACGCGGCTGGCACGGCCAATGACACCTTCCTGATGCGCCGGGTCCGACCGATTTTGGAGGGCAGCCTCTATCAAAAGTTCGATTACCGGCTGATGCTCGATTTTGGTTCCGGCTTGAATGCCTCGGCGCAGAACATCGGTTTTGTGCAGGAAGCCTATTTGAATGCCAAGCTCTGGCCGCAATTTCAGATCCAGGCGGGCAAGTTCAAAGAGCCAGTCGGCTTGGAGCGCATGCAGACGGACGCGAACCTCATGTTCACCGAGCGCGGTTACCCGACGCAACTGGTGCCGAATCGTGACGTGGGCATCCAGTTGCAAGGCGACTTGCTCGACGGAACGCTGAGCTATGCCGCCGGTGTCTTCAATGGAACCACGGACGGAGGCAGCGATGACGTCGAGATTGCCGATGACGACAAGGACGTCGCCGGACGTTTGTTCGCGCGGCCTTTCAAAAACACCGACATCGTCGCGCTTCAGAACCTCGGCATTGGTGTGGGCGGCACGTATGGCAACCAGGAGGGCTCGGTCTCCAAATACGTTTCGCCCGGCCAGCAGCAGTTTTTCTCCTATCGGAGCGGCTCCGGCGCGGGTGTGCCGAACGTCGTATCCGACGGCGCCCATTGGCGGGTGACCCCGCAGGGATATTACTATTACGGGCCGTTTGGCTTGTTTGGCGAATATGTCATTTCCAACACCCGGGTTCGCCAGGCGGGTGGCGGCGCGGGCGCGGGAAGCTTTGCGAGCCTGCAGAATACCGCGTGGCAAGTGGCCGGATCGTATTTCATCACCGGCGAGGACAATGGCTGGATTCCATCCTCCCCGCGCAAGCCGCTCAACTTCAATGGCGAGGGGTGGGGCGCGTTGGAATTGGTGGCTCGCTTCGGCCAGTTGGACTTGGACAAGGACACCTTCCCGATTTACGCCAGCGCGGCCACCTCGGCCCAGCAGGCCGCATCGTGGGGTGTGGGACTGAACTGGTATTTGAACAAGAACATCAAAACGAGCCTCGACTACGAGCAGTCGGACTTCAAAGGCGGCGACTCCAATCCCCTCGCGAGCAACGGCGAGAAGGTCATCCTGACGCGTTTTCAGTTCATTTTTTAACCCTCGCGCCACCGGACAAGCTTGATAAACAGCCCAAAATCAGTTGGAACTAAGCTACAGCCTCCCTTTATGAAGACGAAAATCCGCCTCCAGCGTCTCCTTGGCACCGCCTTGCTTCTCGGCCTGGCTGCCAATATGGCCGCCAAGGACATCAGCTTGCTGAATGCCTCGTACGATCCGACCCGGGAATTATACCAGGATTATAACTCCGCCTTTGCGAAATATTGGAAAGAGAAGACCGGCGACAACGTGACCGTGAAGCTCTCCAACGGAGGATCCGGCAAGCAGGCCCGGGCCGTCATTGACGGCTTGGAGGCGGACGTGGCGACGCTTGCGCTCGCCTATGACGTGGATGCGCTCGCCGAGAAGGGGCGGTTGATTCCGCGCGATTGGCAGACGCGCCTCCCGGAAAACAGCTCGCCGTACACCTCGACCATCGTGTTTCTCACCCGCAAGGGGAATCACAAAGGCATCAAGGACTGGGATGACTTGATCAAGCCGAAGTTGTCCGTGGTGACGCCGAATCCGAAGACCTCCGGCGGCGCCCGGTGGAATTACCTGGCGGCGTATGGCTATGAGTTAAAGCGGTCCAACGGTGACCACGAGAAGGCCAAGGCGTTTGTCGGCAAGCTTTACAAGAATGTCGAGGTGCTCGACACCGGCGCGCGAGGGGCCACCACCACCTTTGTGCAACGCGGCATCGGTGATGTGCTGATCGCGTGGGAAAACGAGGCGATCCTCGCCATTCAAGAGCTGGGCAAGGGGCAGTTTGAACTGGTGGTTCCGTCCCTGAGCATCCTCGCCGAGCCGCCGGTCACCGTGGTGGATAAGGTGGTAAAACGGAAAGGCACCGAGACCGTGGCCAAGGCCTATCTGGAATACCTCTACACGCCCGCCGGGCAGGAAATCATCGCCAAACACTATTATCGTCCCCGTTCCAAAGAAGTGGCGGACAAATACGCCAACCAATTTCCGAAAATCACTTTATTTACCGTCAACGAGGTTTTTGGCGGCTGGACGAAGGCGCAGAAGGAGCACTTCGGCGACGGCGGTGTGTTTGACCAGATTTACCACCCATGATTTGAGAGCGGTTCCTCCGCCGGGACGGCGGTCTGATCGTAGCGACAGACCGCCCTCTCTCAACAAAAACGATCAAGCAATTCGACTATGACCACGACTTTGATTCCCGCCTCAAAGGATGCCCGGGAAAACTTCCCCACGCCGCGCCGCGAAGTGGAGCATCTGCTGGCCCCGCTGGAACGGGCGGCCACCGATTCGGCCCATTTTTTAAGCAAATCATTGGGCCAATTCGAGAGCGCCGGACGGAATTACGCCCTCCCGCGCTACGTCTATCTCGGGCCCAAGGGCGGTGGTGACACCATCCGCCTGGGCATCTTCGCCACCATTCACGGTGACGAGCCCGAGGGCGCGCTCGCCTTGAATCGTTTGGTTGAGCTGCTGGAGCAAGACCGGGAATTGTCGCGCGGCTACGCTCTTTTCCTTTATCCCGTGTGCAATCCCACCGGTTATGAGGACAACACCCGCCACGCCCGCTCCGGCCGGGATTTGAACCGCGAGTTCTGGCGGCGAACGTCACAGCCGGAAGTGCATTTCCTGCAAACGGAGATCTGCATGCACGCCTTTGACGGGATTGTCACGCTCCACTCGGATGACACCAGCGACGGGCTTTACGGTTTTGTGAAAGGCGCGGTACTTTCGGAGAACTTGCTTGAACCAGCGCTGCGCGAGGCGGAGCGGTTTTTGCCCCGCAATCATGGCGGGACGATTGATGGGTTCCAAGCCCGCCGGGGCGTTATCCACGAGGGATACGAGGGGATGCTCCAGTCGGTCCCCGGCCTGCCTCGTCCTCCTTTCGAGATCACGCTGGAGACGCCGCAAAAGGCCCCGACGCATTTGCAGGTCGAGGCGTTCGCAGCCGCGTTAAAGGCCATTTTGGTGGAATACCGGCAACTTCAGGCTTTGGCGCAAAATATTTAACCGAAGCGCGAATAACGAATTCCCAATTCCGAATGACACGAGAAGTCATCATGTCCAAGACCAACTTGTATCGGCCGCCCGGCGGTTTCCGGTTTGGGCATGCTCTTGTCATGGGGGATTTCGTTTTCGTCATTTTCCGCGCGGTTGGACCTCCCCATACCATCATCCATTGAAACATACTATTGTTCACGCAATTCATCGTAAATGGTCATGAATTCTATTTTCGGCGCGCGGAGATTCGTTTAGCGTCGCGCGACTTTTTGCGATTTCATGGCTGCCAGGCGTTTTAACGCGCTGCCCGGCTTCGGGCTGACGATGGGCTACACGCTTCTTTATTTAAGCGTGATCGTGCTCATTCCCCTGGGTGGCCTTTTCCTGCGGGTGACCCATCTATCTTGGGCGGATTTTTGGCGCGTGACCACCAATCCCCGCGCCCTCGCAGCCTACAAGCTCACCTTTGGCGCCTCGTTCATCGCGGCGTTTATCAACGCCACGTTCGGCACGTTACTGGCATGGGTGCTGACCCGCTACCAGTTTCCCGGCAAGAAGTTCGTGGATGCGCTTGTGGATTTCCCGTTCGCGCTCCCCACGGCCGTGGCGGGCCTGGCGCTGGCCAACTTGTTCGCGGCCAACGGCTGGCTGGGAAAATTCCTGGTGCCGCTGGGGATAAAGGGGGCGTTCACGCCGCTGGGGGTGGTGATCGCGCTTACCTTCGTGGGGATGCCGTTCGTGGTGCGGACGCTGCAGCCGGTTTTGGAGAACTTCGAGCAAGAGGTGGAGGAAGCGGCGGCAACGCTTGGCGCCGGGCGCTTGCGCACGTTTTGCAACGTCATTGCCCCGACCCTGGCGCCGGCGGTGATCACTGGCTTCGCGCTGGCGTTTGCGCGGGCGATCGGCGAGTACGGATCTGTCATTTTCATCGCGGGAAACAAGCCTTTCGAGTCGGAGATTGCCCCGCTGCTCATCACCATCCGTTTGGAGGAGTTCGATTACACCGGAGCCATCGCCTTGGCGGTGGTGCTGCTGGTCTTCTCTTTCCTGCTCCTGATCACCATTAACGTGCTCGAGCGCTGGGCGAGCAACTACCAGAACTGAGTCATGGGCGGCCATGTCAAACCCTCGGCCAAGATCGGTCGCACCAAATCCAGGCGCGGCACAGAGGAGCCGTGGCTGGTGAAGTGGGGCTTGATCCTGCTCGCGCTGCTGTTTGCCGGTGTGTTTCTGCTGTTGCCGCTGATTAACGTTTTCGCGCAGGCGTTCTCCAAAGGATGGGACGAGTATCGCAAGGCGCTGATCGAGCCGGACACGCTCGCCGCCATCAAGCTCACGCTGCTGGTCG
>CAZMLP010000331.1:0-4637 GCA_964566745.1 uncultured Verrucomicrobiota bacterium
GTGCTGGCGGCCCCGGCATTGTGAAGACTTTCGGGCCAGCGGCCTTGTCAAATGGAAAGAGTCGGCCGGTTGAGAATTGGCGTTTGCCGCCGGGGCGGATATATTGGCGGTGGTGAGCGAAGCCATAGTCACAAGACCCCGGGAGGCAAAATCCCCTCATCGCCACCATGCCGGCATGGCAATGATAGCCGCGTGGAAGCTGGTGAAGGCGGTGGTGCTGCTGGCCGTGTCGATTGGTTTGTTGCGGATGGTGCACCGTGACTTGAACGAGTGGGCGGAGGGCATGGTCGCGTTTTTCCGGGCGGATCCGGACAACCACTACATTCACTTGTTTCTATCCAGGGTTTCCGGCATTGATCCGCGCCAATTGCGCACCCTTGGTGTCGGGTCGTTCTTTTACTCCACCCTGCTTTTTGTCGAGGGGTTTGGCCTGTGGTTCGAGAAGACCTGGGCCGAGTATTTAACCGTGTTTGCAACCGGTTCGCTGGTCCCGGTGGAGTTGTACGAACTCTGGCTGCACCCGTCGCGCAACAAGGTCATCGTGCTCGTGATCAACCTCGCGATCCTGTGGTATTTGATTTGGTTTTTACGCGGCAAGAAACGGGCGGAGCGGGAGCGCAAGCAACTTTAGAACGAAATGGAAACGCAGGTCGGAAAAGCGTTACTGCGATTAACCACCGGCGACATTGCAGACCAGGAAACGGACGTAGTAGTGACTGCGGCGCACTGGCGATTGAACAAGGGCAATGGCACAGACGGCACGATTCATACCAAGGGTGGTCCGCGGATTTACGAGGAGTGCCGGCGTATCGGAGGCTGTCCAATTGGGGATGCAGTAATTACAACGGGTGGTGATTTGAAGGCGCGGTATGTGATTCACGCGGTTGGCCCGGTGTGGCGGGGCGGCGACGAGGAGGAGCACAAACTTTTGGCGAGCGCTTACCGGCGAAGCTTGCAGGTGGCTGTGGAGAATGGACTGCGCAGCATCTCTTTTCCTTCGATCTCGACCGGCGCGTTTGTGTATCCAATGCGGCTTGCCGCGCCGATCGCGATGCGGACCATTCTCGAATTTCTCCGGAAGGAGCCCCACGAACTCACCGAGGTGCGTATGGTTCTCTATACGCGCGAGAACGAACGGGCGTACTCCATTTACGCGGACGTTCTGAGCGAACTGCTTCAAACCGGTTGACGCCTGTCAGGCGGCCCGCCAATTTTGGACGGTGCCCACTGTTTCCGGGCCTCTCGTTATGTTGCGGAACGCTTCTTTCGTCGTGCCCGCTCGTTGCTTGGTCGTCGTGGTTTGTCTCGCGCTGCTCGTTCCAGGGCGCGCGCAAACCGCGTCGTCTGAATTGCCCTCTTACCGGAAGGGCGGTTTTTCCTCGATGGTGGACATGGGCAAGCAGCTTTTTCGCGCGCTGCCGCCGAAGTTCAAGGAGCAGTTGCATTTCCAGCCGGTGAACCTCGACTCGGACTCGATGCCGTTTATCCGCACCGAGGAATTGCAACTGCCGGACATGAACAAGCCGATGCGACTGGTGTTCGTGTCAGTCGGCTTTGTCGGCTTGGTGAACTACATCGGCCATGCGAAGGCGATTGACGCGAAGGAGAAAGGGTTCTTCCTCAACTACGTGATGAGCCTCGCGAAGGAGACGGGCGAGAAGGATCTCAAGGAATTGCCGAAAATCACGAACCGGGCGTATTGGACCGACGACATGATGAACGAGCAGGAGAGCAGCTTCAACCAGATCGTGGGCATGGTGCTGGCCATCGAGTTGTCCCATCATTATCTCGGTCATTTCCAAAAATACGCCGCGCAACTCAAGGGGCCGGACGACACCGATGTGCCGATCAACAGACTTTTGACGCCTTCCGAGTGGGATGACTCGATAAAAGCCGGCGCGCGTGACGCGCTCGAGTGCGGTTACGGTGTGGACGGGGTTATTGCCCTGTACGAGGCAATTGACAGAATGCCGGAGCGCCCCGCTTGGACCATTTATTTTCTTCCGCCTGGTGTTAAGTCGCCCAAGATGAAGAAGGACCTCAAGCGGATCGAGGACGCGTTCTTCGCGGGGAAGTAATTTGTTGAGCTGGTCGACTTGGTTCAGAATGACAAGGACCAAATTGCTTTTGCGGTTTTGGCAAAACCGGCTTGTCTTTGAATCACAGCAGACTCCGTCCAATCTTCAAGGTGAACCAAATCTTTCGCCGTTCGATATTGCGATTGGCGATACGCCTGCTGCTTCTGTTTGAAATCGCCATTGGACGCCATGCTCGAGTTCAATGCGCGCTCCAGCAGCGCATAGTTGCCAATCCGTTCCACACATCGTTCGCGTGACTCATCTGAAAATTGTTCCCATCCAGCCGCCGGTGGATTTTCGGGCAGGATGTGCTCGATGGTGGCCGTCATCGTCTCGTCGCTGACGTCCGTGCCGCCAAGTTGCCGTTCGAGGCGCGCGAGAAAGTATCGCAGCCTCTTGCCGGCTGTTCCACGGTTTGTGAGGCGCAGGGCTCCAAAATCGGCCTCGAATTCCTCATCCGGGATGTAGATTGGCAGGAGAGCGCTCCGCGCGGTTGCCAGCGATGCTTGCTGACCGAGTCCGCGAAGTTTCAAGGCGGCGCTATTATAAACCTCCTCCAGCGGATGAGTGCTGCGGCGGCTCACACCGTTGAACCGCACAGAAATTGTCGCGCAGTAACGGAGAATTTCGGTGACATCAACGGGCATCGTGAAAACATCTTTTGCGGCAAGAACAAACGGTGTGAATTGCGAGACATTAAACAAATTCAAGACACGGACCTGCTCTTTCGCGCCTGGAAAGTCCAACCAGAACTCGTTTGCAGGGTCATTCAAGGCCTCGAACCAAATGGCGTCTCGCTCCAAATCATCAAGCAGCGCAAACACTTGTTCCAACGAAGCGATATTCTGTTTGATGGTTTTGAAGAGCTGTTTTTGACGGACATAGGGGCGCCGGGAATTGAGATGGTGTCGAAGAAAATCTGGAAAGCGGGCCACTCCGACCCGGCTGGTGATCCTCGCCCACTGCTTTAACACAGGTTCCATCTGCGAGGCACTCAGCCTGTCGGCCAAGGATAGCAGATAGTTCTTGAGCAAATCGGTCTCAGTTAATTCCAAGCCCCGCGCATTCAACGTCTCGAAAACAGTATATGCACTGAGCTGATCCTGGACCCGGACACTAATAAATACCAGGCGCTCGGTGACAACTTGTCCCACGAAATCGGCGACGGCTTCACCTCTTCTGGTAGAGGCAAATTTTTCAATTAGTTTTGCCCGGAAAAACTCGAAACATTGCCAAAGCAATCTTTCCGAGTCCCGGAGACCGCGAATCCCCCCGTGAGGTGCTTTTCGCTGGGCAATGTTTAATTGGAAAAAATCATTGTCGTTGGCATTGAGCTGCAGTTTGGGTGTGATCCGCAAACTGGTCGGATCCTTTGCGCCCAAATAGCTGCTTTCCAGCAAGGCCGCCCGTTCCCGATTGGCCGCGGCATCCGTCTCTTGCTCTGAAGCCAGTTTATACAAATAATCCACGCAAGACAGAATTAGGATGCTCAATGTGGCCATTCGTTGCTGGCCGTCGATAATGCGATACTGCTTTCGCTCTCCGCTCTCCACGACTAGCGCACCCATGTAGTGGTCATCGCCTGTTTGCTCGATATTAACCAAGTCTTCCCAAAGATCCTCCCAGTGCTCTGGTTTCCACGAGTAATTTCGCTGATACGGCGGCACATTGTAGCTCTTACCGTTTGCAAGCAACTCCTTCAGATCTTCCGTGTCTGTGTTGAGCAAAGTGTGGCGGCTCATAAAATGTTCTGCCTAGTTTTGCACACCAGCAGGGAAAAGGACAGATTTGGTTGGCATGTCTCGGGTCGGGCTGATGAAAGTTCGAGATTTTTGCGAAACGGGACTTGCAAGGCATCGTTTATCCGCGTAGCCGGGAATTGCCGTTGTAACAGGTGCTCTCCTTCAATAGTGCCAGGCCGAAGCACCATTTGCCTTCCGGTGTGGCAACGCTGAATTCACCGGATCGCAGCCGTTGATAAAAATCGCCGAGCGAGAGAACTGTGTCGCGAGTTTCGCCGCCGACCGCGCCGGCATGCCCGCCCGTGCGAGCCAAATGCAGAAACATTGTGCCGCACAAGGTGGCGACCAGCCGGCGTAGATAAACAAATCGCCCGGGAATTTTTGCGATCGGCATGTCCTGGTAAGCGGAGAGGAGCTTCAGACATGTTTCCGTGTCCATCCGTAGAAAGAGCGCGAGCGTCGCCAGGTCGTGGAAGGGATCGTTTGGCCCGGCTGTTTCCCAATCGAGCAGCAGCAGATTCTGGCCATCATAAATCAGGTTCGACGGGTTCATGTCGTTATGGCTCAGAACCAACGGGCGCTCGCGAGCGGGCGGTTGTTCCGCGAGGAGACGCTGAAGCGCTTCATGGACAAAGTCCGGTAGCGGAAAACCCCCAGCTTTAACCAAGTTTCGCGCAGGAATGCGCGCGCGTCCACCTTGTCCACTTTGATCGCGAAGGGAAGCTCGTGCACCCGGCGCACTGTTTTACCCAACTGCGCGAGCGCGGCCTCTTTCGAGCCCGGATTGTGGTGGAAACGAAGGAACCCCTGGTCCGCG
>CAZMLP010000332.1:0-3833 GCA_964566745.1 uncultured Verrucomicrobiota bacterium
GCCAAAAACAGCCACTCATGGCAAAGGATTTAGGCCAAGTTCAACCGTCAAAAGATGGCCAAAATCGCGGCCACGAGCAAGGTCGCGCCGGAAAGACGCAGCCAATGGCGCGGGAACCGTTGCCGGATGAGTTTGCCAAAACCAAAGAGGGCCAGGCCGCCCAGCGCCAAGGCAGCCAAGTGATAGGGACTGGTCGCCACATGCTGAACCGAGGCGTCAGTCAACGAATGGCCGGGATGGGCGTTCGCCACAAGCGAGCCGGCCGCCAAGGCCATGACCAACCGCAGAGCCAGCGTTCGACGGACAAAAAAACCTTTGGGAGGGGAGGAAAGTCGATTCAGGATCATAGCGTTTTTGAAAGGGTCATCGTTCTGGCGGGGGCTTGGCTCGGCAGCCCGATTCACCCGCCATCCGCGGGCTTAAAACTGTGGCTGAAACAGGCAGAAATCAAGATTGTTCGATGGAACCGGACCCGTTTCGAAGGCGGGCCGGGCGAAAGCGGCACCTCCATTTCGCACCTCCGAGCGAATTTTCGACGTCTTCCAAAGATTTCCTGTCACAATTTCGCCTGACCTTGCCACTGGTGCGGCGTTACGATGACAACTATTCCCATGCTTGACGGGACGATCACCGACGCCGAGTTGGTCGCGCAAAGCCTTAAGGGCAGCCGCGACGCTTTTGGGTTGATCGTGTCGCGCTACCAGTCCCTCGTCTGCTCGCTGGCCTACAGCGCCACCGGTCGCCTCAGCCAGAGTGAGGATCTCGCGCAGGAGACCTTCCTGGCCGCCTGGCGGCAACTCGCCGATTTGCGCGAGCCGGAAAAGCTTCGCGCATGGCTCTGCGGCATCGCCCGAAATCTGATCCGCAACACCTTGCGGCGCGAAGGCCGCGAGCCGGCACACGTCGCCGAGGCGCTTGAATTGACGCCAGAGCCGGTGGCGGAGACGCCGTTGCCGGTGGAGCAAGCGATTAACCGGGAGGAGGAAATGATCCTCTGGCGCTCGCTTGGAAAGATTCCGGATATTTATCGGGAGCCACTGGTGCTCTACTACCGGGAACATCAGTCGATCGAGCATGTGGCAGCGGCGCTGGAGGTAAGCGAGGAAGTGGTGCGGCAGCGGCTCTCTCGCGGTCGCAAGATGTTGCAGGAGCAGGTGCTCGCGTTCATCGAGGGGGCGCTGGAGCGCACCACGCCGGGCCGGGCCTTCACGGTGGGCGTCATCGCCACCCTGCCCGCCTTTGCCACCTCGGCAACAGCGGCCGGCATCAGCGCGGGCGCCGTCAAAGGAAGCGCGCTGGCCAAAACCGCCAGTTCCATCGCCTGGATCAATCTGCTGGTGGGGCCGTTGATCGGTTTTTCCAGCAGCTATTTCAGTGTGCGAGCCTGGCTGAATATCGCCCGCACGCCGCGTGAGCGCGAATGCGTTTGGCGACAAATCAAGTGGGTCATTGTCGGAGTGCTGCTGTTCGTTGCCGCGCTGCTCGGCTATATCGACGCGGGCGGTTATTTGATCGGGCATCCGTTTTGGCTGGCGACGACAGGAATCGTCATTTCCGGAGGGTTCACAGTTTGGATCTGGAGCGTGGTAAATAATTACTCGACAGAATTGCGATTGTTGCGCGCCGAGGAACGCGCCCGGCATCCGGAAATGTTCCTCGACCCAACCAGTGACGAGCATCCCGCGCCCGGCGAGTATCGCAGCAAAGCCACCCTCCTCGGCCTGCCGTTGGTGCATATCCGCCTCGGCGTCGCCAATGTCGGCGCGCCGCCGGTGGTCGCGTGGATCGCGGCGGGAGATTTCGCCATCGGCATCCTGATGGCCTTCGGCGGCGTCACCGTCGGCGCCATAAGCGTCGGCTCGCTCTCAGCAGGACTGCTCTCCATCGGGACGGCTTGCGTCGGCCCGGTGGCCCTCGGCACCATCAGCATCGGGGTGCTTTCCTTGGGGGCGATGGCGGCGGGTTTGGTGGCAGTCGGCGGAGTTGCGGTCGCCTGGATAGCGGCATCGGGAGGCATTGCCGTGTCCCACCAATACGCGACCGGCGCGCATGCAATCGCGCGGTTTGCCAATGACGCCGTCGCGCGTGATTTCTTCAAGCAACAGCATTTCGGCATTTTGGTTCCCGTGATGTTCGCCGTGCTGGCGGTGTTCGCAATTGTCCCGGCCGCCCTCCACGCCCGGCGAACGAGCAAACGTTCCCAATCCCCGGTCGCCAGCTAACGTCGGCTTAACCCTCCAACTCAAAACCTGTATGAGCCAATCCCCGGCCGGCGGTGCCCCCGTGTCCCGTCATCCCGCGCTCGATTACCTTCGAGCCTTCGTCACCCTGCTCGTGATCGCGCATCACGCGGTGCTGGCGTACCACCCGCAGATGCCCAAGCGCGTGGAGTCATTCACCGCGCCGCCATTTCTATGGGCGGCCTTCCCTGTCCTCGATCCACAACGGGCGCCGGGCGTCGATCTGTTCGTCGGCTTCAATGACATCTTCTTTATGTCGTTGATGTTTTTCCTCTCCGGAATTTTTACCTGGCCAAGCCTGTCGCGCAAAGGACCGGGAACCTTCTTCCGCGACCGCGCCTTGCGGCTGGGCATTCCCTTTGTAGTGAGCGCGCTGGTGCTCGCACCGGTCGCCTACTTTCCCGCGTTCCTGGCAATCACTGGCAATCACAGCTTTTCCGATTACCTGCGCCAATGGGTCGGGCTAGGATTTTGGCCGGCGGGACCGGCCTGGTTCATTTGGGTGCTGCTCGCCTTTGGCGGCATTGTGGCGACGCTCTGTCATTTGGCTCCGAACAGTGGCATAGCGCTGGCGAATCTCGTTGCAGGCGCGGATCAAATGCCCGGCCGGTTCTTCGGTAAACTCCTCCTTGCTTCGGCCATCGTCTATCTGCCGCTGGCGATGGTGATCGATCCCAGCCGGTGGTTTAGCTTCGGCCCCTTCACTGTACAGGGGTGCCGCTTGCCGCTCTACTTGCTCTATTATCTCACCGGCGCCGCTGTGGGCGCGGCGGGCGTGGATCGGGGGCTGCTCGCGCCGGAGGGAAAACTGGCGCGGCACTGGCTGCGCTGGCAGTTCCTGGCCTTCTCCGCCTTCATTGCAACAATCATTTGCTTCATCATGCTCATGGGCGTCCTCACCAAAGGCGGCGCCGCGCCCGGCTTGCGACTCGCCACCAACTTCTCTTTCGTCGTTTCTTGCGCCGCTTCCAGCTTGATGTGCCTTGCATTTTTCCTCCGCTTCGCTCAGCGCCACCACTGTCTCCTCGACAGCCTGAGCCGGAACGCCTACGGCATGTATTTGGTGCACTATTGTTTTGTGAACTGGCTCCAATACGCGTTGCTTCCCTCTTCGATGCCGGGGATTGCCAAGGCGCTGATCGTCTTCGTTGGCGGGACATTACTGAGCTGGGGCACTACGGCCGTGCTGCGCAAGATACCAGCGGTTGGGCGGGTGATTTGACCCGACGGTTGGCCACAGGCGCACCTTAATCCGCCTTGATCGGGAGTCCCGGCATCGAAAAATTCTTCGGAAAGCATTACTAACGCACGAACCCATCGCCGAGGCGTCCGGGTGACAAACAATGGCAAAAGGCGTCAACGCCGTTGCGATCCCAAAAGCCGACCGACCGAACGTTCCCGGACACGCCCGCGGTGGGCCCCATTATTGGAGACCGTTGATCCGCCACATTCTGAGGTTGCTTCAAAACGGTGGACAGAGGATTGGGCAAAACCAGTATGCTTCCCTCCATCAAAACCCAACCCACCAAACCCCGCCGGAAGTTTGACTTGGCTTTCAAGCGCCAGGCCGTCCAGCACTGGCTGGCCAGCGGC
>CAZMLP010000333.1:0-1826 GCA_964566745.1 uncultured Verrucomicrobiota bacterium
GCGCGCACTGCTGGCGCGGCGGCGCGATGATTTGCGGCTTTTTCGCGCCAGCGCGCGACTGCCGGGCTTTGCCCGCCAGCTCAGCGGGCTCTTGCGCGAGTTCCAGCGCTATCACCTCACAACCGCCCGGCTCGAAACCCTTGCCGCGCAACTGGGAGCCGAATCGCTCGGCCCCAAACTCCATGACCTGGCCGTGCTGTTGCGCGCCTACCAGGACTGGCTGGCCGCGCATCAACTGCAAGACGCGGACGGCTTGCTGGATGCCGCCACAACCGCGTTGCGTCGCCTGCGGTCCCAAACTCACCCGGCTGGCGACGGGACAAAACCAACGGCAACCGGCGAGGAGTATCAACTGGACCTCCCGCTCTTCGACATTTCTCCCGCTGGTTTGAAGTTTCAACTAGCCGGTGTCTGGCTCGATGGCTTTGCCGAGATGACACCGCAGGAACTCGACCTGCTGGCCGCTGTGTTGACATTCTCGGACCAGGCCACGCTGGCGTTCTGCATCGAATCCATCCCGCAAGGCGAAACTTCCTGGCTCTCCACTTGGGCGCCGGTGAGCCAGACGTTTCGCCGCTGCCACCAACGACTCTCGGCTTTGCCCGAAGTCAAATGCGCAATCGAGGTCTTGCCGCGCGATCCCGCTCGCAATCGCTTCTCTGCCAGCCCGGTTCTCGCGCACCTGGAGCGATATTGGACCAGTCCGCTGCCCTTTACTGAAAAGGAAACCGACCCGTCAACGTTTCTGCCGGGAGCCTTGCGTGTGGCGGCCTGTCCGAACCCGGAGGCGGAGGTGATTCTCGCGGCGCGCGAGTTGCGACGCTTTGCGCGGGATCGAGGCGGACGTTATCGCGAGGCGGCGGTGCTCGTCCGCCGGTTGGAGGATTACCACGATCTGATCCGGCGTGTCTTCACCCGCTACGAGATTCCCTTTTTCCTCGACCGGCGCGAGCCAGTGTCGCATCACCCGCTGGCGGAACTGACCCGATGCGCGTTGCGCCTCGTCGCCTTCGATTGGCGGCACGAGGACTGGTTCAGCGTATTGAAGACCGGATTCCTTGGTGTGGACGAGGAGGAAATCGACTGGCTCGAAAATGAGGCGCTGGCGCGCGGCTGGGAGGGCGCGTTTTGGCGAACGCCCGTCACCTTGCCAAACGACGGTGACCTCGCGAGCCAAGTCGAGAAGTTGCGCCTGCGCTTTTTGCCCCCATTCCTCAAGTTCGCCACCCAAATCGGCGCGGGCGAGCAAAACGTTCCTCGTCCGACTGGCGAGCGCCTCGCCACCGCCTTGCGCGAACTTTTTGGAATTCTGGGAGTCGAGGAAACCTTGACCCGCTGGAACGATGAGGCGCCCGCCAGCGATGCCCCCGCCGCCAAACCTGCGCGCGCGATCCATCTGACCGTCCTCACCGATCTCCTGGCCTGGCTGGAAAATGTCGAGCTTGGATTCAGGGGTGAATGCCTGCCCCTGCGCGAGTGGTTGCCGATTGTCGAGGCAGGATTGGGTGGACTCACTGTCGGCGTGATTCCACCCGCGCTGGACCAGGTGCTGGTGGGCGCAATCGACCGCGCGCGCAACCCCGATTTGCGCCTGGCCTTGCTGCTTGGCGTCAACGAGACCGTTTTTCCAGCCCCGCCCGGCGGGGCCATGCTTCTGACCGACTCGGACCGCGAAACATTGGCGGAAAAAAATGTCTTCCTTGGCCCCGGTTGGCGGCAGCAAATCGGGCAGGAGCGCTACTACGGCTATATTGCCTGCACCCGGCCGCGCGAGCGACTGGTGTTGACCTGCGCCAAAACGGACGCCAATGGCAGGGAGCTTAACC